>CAIJLM010000426.1 GCA_903821495.1 uncultured Chthonomonas sp.
GTGAAGGGGGAGATTTAGAGGGGGTGGCTGGGTCAGTGCGATAAGCCTTCCGCGCTACCCAAAGCCACCCCACCCCAACCCTTCCCCTTCACAATGGGAAGGGCGAATGCCTTGGATTGAAAGGCTTCCACACTCCTCAAAAACTATCCGAGAACGGAATCACTTGATTGCATCTTCTTTTTATGGCACAATAATCACATAAATAACATTTAGAGACCTTTGGGTGGAGAGACAATGCAGGAAGATAACTACCTATTAGGCTATTTAGCCCACTACGTGTCGCCGCAAGGAGCCTATTACGGTGGTCTATTAGTTACAGACACTCGTGGTATACCTGTGGAGTTTCGACACTCAGCGGCTGTTACGCCCACCAGAATACAGTCTTTGCTCTATGGCGACAGCTTGGAACTCAGTATAGGGACGGATGCACTGGCTCCTGAACTCTATCGGGCGCTCACTCGAAAGCCAGACATTTTACTGATTGATAAGGGCAGTAGAAGCCTGTTCGGGACATTTTTAGTGAGTTATCCGCCATGCGCTCTTCTTGTTGCATTGGCTGACAAAGATATTGGATCACTACCCGATTTTATTGCACTAGAGGGTATCAGTAGTTTGTATCCAGTGGAACTCGCACATAAGGGAGCAAACAACGAGAAAATTTACGCCTATATTGAAGATACCTATTCAGACAATAAAGGCGAGACTGTACTTAAACGCGCTCAGTCGCAGATGAATCTAGTGTCGCCCTTCAATCGGATACGAATCGTTCTGGAAGAGATAAGCCGAACAGAACCCGGACGACATCGCAAATGAAAGCGCCAACACCGCACATTTTGCAATCTCAACGCGGTTTGCGTGCCTATGCCTTGCGACATAGCCCTCGAAATTGGATTGCTCCGCCTCTGATTGAAGAAAAAAAAGCGCCGCCTATCGTTGCCCCCTCTGTTACGCAAACGCCTTTAACTCTTACTGCCCTCACTGCTTCGGATAATATCGCTACATTCACCGTTGCAATACATGGCAAGCGATTTCATCGCCCTAAGTCGGAAACCAAAACAGACCAAACTCAACTCCCCTTATTTCCAGAACCCCCGTCGTTACGCACACCTCCGCAAGAACAGACGGGTTCGCCCTATTCGCATCTATATGAAATTCTCTATCCGCCGCCTATAGATTTCGCGGCTGATAACATTGCACAATTTTCAGAACTCCACCCTTATCAACAGGCGGGTGTGGATTTTCTTGTGCGGAGAGAGCACGCTTTGCTGGCGGATGATATGGGGCTAGGTAAAACTGCGCAGTGTTCAATCGCTATCGCTGTTCTTCAAATAAGCGAGCGTGTTGCGCGAACATTAGTTATATGTCCTCGCTCAATAGTGCGTCAATGGCAGAGAGAAGCGAAGCGTTGGGCAGGGCTATGCGCTACCATAGTAGACGGCGAGCGTAAAAAGCGAGCGATGATGTGGAAGCATAATAGTGGATTACTGATAGTAACGCCTCAAATTGTACTAAATGATGCAGAAATTATTGCACAACGCCATTTTGACCTCGTTGTTTGTGACGACATTTCTATGCTTAAAAACCCAAACAGTAAAATGACAAATGCCATTAGGCAGATACCGCGCCAGAGGTCTTGGTGCCTCAACGGAACGCCTTTGGAGAATAAACCCGAAGACTTTGTAAATACGATGCAGTTTGTATATCCCGACCTTTTTTCACGCCACGAGCGAAATAAAACTATTTCGCCGAAGGTTTTGAAGGCACGTGTCGAACCCTATTTTCTTAGACGGCGCAAGCAAGATTGTCTCAAAGACCTAAAGGAAAAACAGTCTTTCCCTCCTCTTGAAATAGAAATGTCGCCAGAGCAAGCCCGCAAGTATAGGCGCTACGAACAACAACAGTGGGCGGAGTTTCAGAAGAACGAAACGTATAATGACAAACTGCATATTTTTGCCTTAATCACACGCCTTATCCAAGTCTGCAACTTCGACACAGAAACATACGCAAGTTCAAAGGCGGATGCGATAGAAGAAAAGTTAGCGCAGATACTTTCAGACGACCAGTCTGATACAAAAGCGATTGTTTTTTCGCGTTTCGTGAAAACCTTAGACTACTTAAAAGAAAAATACGTTGGGTACAACCCCATTTTATATGATGGTAGTATGAGTGAAAAACAGCGTGAGAAGGCGATAGAGCAGTTTCGTAATAAAGGGCGTTTAATGCTCATATCTACAAAAGCGGGGGCGCGAGGTCTTAACCTTCAGATGGCAAACTACGTATTTCATTTTGATAGAGGTTGGAATCCCGTAGACGAACTTCAAGCGGAAGACCGTTGTTGGAGAATGGGGCAAGAGAAGACCGTTTTTGTCTACAGATATATGCAAGTGGGTACAATAGAGGAGCGTATTCATCAAGTATTGGAGCAAAAGCGTGCAATGTTTGACGAATATGTAGATAGTATGGTTGAGGATTCAGACGGTTTGGTAGGCGCTAAATTTAGCATGGAAGACCTAATAAATATCCTTCGCCCTTCCACGCCAGCGGAGGCTTCGCTTGGCGATGACCTTTAAGGGGTTAAATGCAGGTGAGACTAAAAGCGTATCGCATAGCGTTCGGAATAACGAGTCTCGCCGCACTGCTCGGAGCCACGCTCTGCCTCGCCCTTGCGCCTCCCGCCAAAAACTGGGCGTTTCAGCCCCCGAAAACGCCTCCCATCCCTAAAGTCAAAAACTCCGCATGGGTCAAGAACCCGATAGACGCTTTCATTCTCGCGAAGTTGGAGGCGAACGGACTCGCCCCCGCGCCTCCCGCCGACAAGCCGATACTGCTACGCCGCCTCACGTTCGACCTGACAGGACTGCCCCCCACTCCCGAAGAGCAAGCCGCTTTCCTCAACGATAACTCCCCGAACGCCTACGAAAAAGCGATAGACCGTCTACTCGCGTCGCCGCGCTACGGGGAGCGATGGGGCAGGCGCTGGCTCGATGTGGCGCGGTACGCCGACTCGCTAGACAGGCGCGACACAGGCACGATTCGCGACTTCAACGAGATGTGGAAGTACCGCGACTGGGTGATTCACGCTTTTAATAGCGACCTAACGTATGACAAATTTGTCACCTATCAAATAGCGGGAGACACGCTACCCGCGTCCAATCCCGGCGATCCCAACATCGAAGGAACCATTGCGACGGGGCTACTCGCCGTAGGACACTGGAGCAACGGCGACGCGGACAAGGTGAAGATGCTCACCGACATCGCGGACGACCAGATAGACGTGGTGAGTCGCGGCTTCATGGGCTTGACCATCGCGTGCGCCCGTTGCCACGACCACAAGTTCGACCCCATCACCACGCGGGACTACTACGGGTTGGCGGGAATCTTCCTCAGCAGTCACGTCCTCCCGCGTCCCTCCCCCAACGACGCGGTGGAGACTCCCCTGCGTATCCCCCTCGCTACGCAAGAGGAGCGCAAGGCGAGAGACGTTTACTTCGCGCAGTTGAAGGAGGCGCGGAAAAACTACGAGCGCGTACAGCGAGAGCCGTTAGCGCAGTTCGCGAACCAGAAGTCGGGAGAGACGGCGCGGTATCTCCTCGCGCTCTGGGAGTATCATCACCGCCCCGCGAACGCCGCAAAACAGACATCCGACGAGTTCGCAAAAGAGCGCGGGCTACTTTCCTACGCCTTCCGAAACTGGCTGACCTACCTCTCGGAAGGAAACTACCCGCTCCTCAAAACTCCTGTAAAGTATGTGGACGGCTACGCCAGCATCTACGCATGGACGAACGAGGTGGAAGGCAGTCCTGCGCTCACCCTCAACGGAAACATGGCTCCCCGCACGCTCGGAACCGCGACCTACCCCTCCCTAACCTTCGGCGTAAGCCCTGGTCAGTACGGCATCGTTATCGCATGGCGAAGCCCGATAGAGGGCTACGTGCAGGTGAGCGGGGGACTGCAAGCGATTGATAAACAGGATACAAGCGTCACGCGCTGGAACATCACGCGGCGCACTCCCGCAGGAGAGCAGGTACTCACGCGAGGGACTGCCAGCCACGACGAGTCGCCCTTCGCGGCGGGGGTAGGCGCGGGGGGACTCTCCTCTATCGCGGTGCTAAAGGGCGACACGCTACAGTTCAAGGTCTTTCCGAATGCCGATAGTCGCCATCAGACCCTTCTGCTAGACCTCACTATTGCGGAGCGAGACGGCAAACAGGCGTGGAACCTGCTACAAGATACAGGCGCGACGTTCCTGCTCGACGGCAAAGGCAATCCGCACGCCGGCGGGCAGGGGAATCCTGACGTATGGTCGTATCACGCGGAGACGAAAGGCAGACGAGAGCAGGAGACAGGCAAGAGTTTACAGACGGCGCTACGGCGTTGGGAGGCGGCGTTTCAAGAGCCGAACACGCCGCAGGGACATCAGGAGCGCAGAGAGGCGAGCGCCGAAGTGCAGACTGCTCTTTCGCACGACAACGACGCGACTCCCTTCTGGATAACTGATAGCGCGGACTGGAAACACCTGCCTGCCCCCGCGCAACAGGCTCTCTCGCAAGCCTCCGCGCAGATTGAGGCGTTGGAGAAAGCGCCACCGCCTCCCATCGAATACGCGAACGGAGCGCAGGAGGGCGGCTGTCCCCTCTCGCCCTACGCCGGCTTTCAGGATGTGGCGATATACAAGCGCGGGAACTATCAACAGCCGGGAGAGGTGGTTCCGCGCCGCTTCCCTACAGTTTTAGCGGGAGAGAATCAGCAACCCATCACGCAAGGAAGCGGGCGGCTCCAACTCGCGCAGTGGCTAACCTCGCCCAAGCACCCGCTGACCGCAAGGGTGTTCGTGAATCGCGTGTGGCAGGGGCATTTCGGCGAGGGAATCGTGCGAACCGCCAACAACTTCGGGCTACTCGGCGAACCGCCCACGCACCCCGAACTGCTCGACTGGCTTGCGACGGAGTTCATACGCACGGGCTGGTCTATCAAGCGCCTGCACAAACTGATACTGCTCTCGAACGCCTATCAGCAGTCGAGCCAAGCCTCCGACGCGGCGAAACTCAAAGACGCGGACAATCGCCTCGTGAGCAGAATGGCGCGGCGGCGTTTGGAGGCGGAAGCGGTGCGAGACAGTCTTCTCTTTCTGACAGGAAGCCTTGATACAAAGATGGGCGGGGTAGGGGATAGCGAAGCCGTTTCGCGCCGTAGAACCGTCTA
>CAIJLM010000427.1 GCA_903821495.1 uncultured Chthonomonas sp.
CCCCTGAAGGAGACGAAACGGAGACACAGACGATTGACCGCGCCTTCGCGACAATGCGTCGCGCTCTGGATGTGGGCATAAACCATATTGAGACGGCTCGCGGTTATGGGCGAAGCGAAGAGCTAATAGGGCGCGCCCTGAAAGAGGGGGTTATCAAACGAGAGGAGTTCTACCTCACTACGAAGATAGGACCCTCCGATACCGCCGCCCAGTTCCGCGCCAACCTCGATGATAGTATGAAGCGAATGGGCGTGGATTTCGTGGATAACCTCGATATTCATGGTATCAACACGATGGAGTTGATAGAACACTCTACGCGCAAGGACGGTTGTGTGGAAGCGAGCCAACAGGCGATAGCGGAAGGCTTAATCGCTCACCTCGGCTTCTCGACCCATGCGCCTGTCGAAGTGATACTGGCGGCGCTGAATACCGACCTGTTCTCTTCGGTCAACCTGCACTACTACTTCGTGAACCCGCGAAACAAGCCCGCAGTAGACCTCGCCACCGCGAAAGATATGGGCGTTTTTATCATCTCGCCCACCGATAAGGGAGGGCAACTCTTCAATCCGCCTCCCAAACTGGTAGAACTCTGCGCCCCCTGGTCGCCTATCTCCATGAATCAGAGGTGGCTCCTTACGCAACCCCAAGTGCATACCCTCTCGCTAGGGTGCGCCAAGCCCTCCGAGTTCGACGCGCATCTCGAAATGGCGAACCGAGAACAGGGCGCTCTGGCTCCCGAAGAGGCGGCGATTTTTGCAAAACTCGCGGAGGCGATGAACGGAATAGGCAGTAGCTACTGCTCGTTCTGCCACGCCTGCCTCCCCTGCCCCGAAGATGTGCATATCCCCGAAATTTTGCGCTTTCGCAACCTCGCGAAAGCCTACGATATGCTTGAGTTCGGGAAGTATCGCTACAAAATGCTCGCGCACCGCGACCCCGCGACAGGCGAGCGCGTAGGCGGCGCGAATCACTGGTTCCCCGGTACGGACGGCAGTTTCTGCACCGATTGCGGCGACTGCCTACCCCGCTGTCCGCTCAACCTGCCCATTCCGCAACTCCTCGCCGAATCGCACGAACTGTTTTCGGGCGAAGTTGGCAAGCGCCTCTGGGCGGAGTAGAGCCTCGCTGGAAGGTCTATGAAGAAAAGCGTCCGAATACTCGTTCTTTCCCTCTTTACGCTAGCCATTCTGAGCATACTCTTTACTCTGTATCTCAAAATAGGCGTGTCGCGTCCAGCCCCCGCGCCCCCTCCCGCTATCGTTGTGGGGGAGTACGACTACGGGACGAACGCGGGAGGCTTGGAGATAACCCTGCGAGAGAATGGAACGTACACCGCCTATCGTTATGGTAGCGACGCAAACGGCGAACAGGAGAGAATAGAAGGCATCTATACCCTCAAGGAGGGGATGATTTCCTTCACTCCCAATCGTGCAGAGCAGAAGCCCTGGCAAGCCTACATCGTCCCTTGGGGGCGCCGCGCCTACCTCTTGAAGGAGGGGGATTTCGAGCGATTTTGCAAAGCCATTCAGAAGGGCGAAGAGCCGCGCAAGGGGGGGCAGAGCGACGACTTCCCGCTCTACAACGATAAAGAGACGACACAACCTACAGGGTTGCCTACGTTTCCGCCAGCATGGCGACCTCTACTGAAAGGGGTTCGCGTCGTAACTCCGGGCATCGCCCCCGGCTACGCCTACATCTATCGCGCTACGAAAGCCGCGCTAGAATTCTACAAGCATGGCTATACTAAAGAGGCGATGCGCTACGCGACAGACGCTCTGGAGCGTAGCAGGTACGCCGAGCCGGGAGAAGCCCCCCTCCACGACCTAAACATACTACTCGGCGCTATCGCCCTGAAAGCGGGGAGAGTGGAGAGAGCGAAGACCTACCTCAGGGAGGCGGCGCAGGCGTTTCCCGTGCGAAGCTCTAGCCCCTACCGCGGGTTACTACAGGGTCTTTGGGCGAGGGGCGAAAGGGAGGCGGTTCTCGCCTACTTAGAGGCGCTTATCAAAAAGGAAGACGACCCCGAAAGAACCGCAGACTGGAAGAGCGGCGTCATGAGCGGCAAGATTCCCGCGCTGTTTGCGCTTGACGAGGAGTGATGAGCGCAACCTAACCCCCGTCCCCTATCCCTAAAGGGAAGGGGCTAGGTTTCACGGTTAATTCGTAATTTAAAGGAGAGAGTAGATGCCAGAAAATCGAAGAAGTCGAATTGTAACAGAGGGGGCGCAACGAAGCCCGAACCGCTCTATGTTGAGGGCGGTAGGTTTTGGAGACGAGGACTTTTCAAAGCCCGTCATAGGGATTGCCAATGGATACAGCAACCTCACCCCCTGCAACCTCGGATTGGCGATACTAGCGCGTCGCGCCGAAGTCGCCCTGCACGAAGCGGAGTGTATGCCGCAGATGTTCGGAACTATCACTATCGCCGACGGTATCTCAATGGGAACAGAGGGCATGAAGTACTCCCTCGTCTCCCGCGAAGTTATCGCCGATAGTATCGAAACCGTCGTCAATGGGCAGAGCATGGACGGGCTTATCGCGATTGGCGGATGCGACAAGAATATGCCCGGCGCAATGATTGCAATAGCGCGATTGAACGTACCCTCCATCTTCGTCTATGGCGGAACCATCAAGCCCGGAAACCACAACGGAACAGATTTGACCGTCGTGAGCGTATTCGAGGCGGTAGGGGCGTATAGCGCCGGCAAGATAGACGAAGAGGAGCTACTGAACATTGAGCGCAAAGCCGTGCCGGGCGCAGGCTCCTGCGGCGGGATGTTCACCGCAAACACCATGTCCAGCGTTATCGAAGCGATGGGAATGAGCCTTCCCTACTCCTCTACCATGGCGGCGGTGGATGGAGAGAAGGCGGAGAGCGCGGCGGAGAGCGCGAAGGTTTTGGCGAATGCGGTAAGGAAGCAGATTCTGCCCCTCGACATTATGACCCGAAAAGCCTTCGAGAACGCTATCACCGTAACAATGGCGCTCGGCGGCTCTACAAACGCGGTGCTACACCTCCTCGCGATAGCCCACTCGGCAAAAGTCCCCCTGAAAATTGAGGACTTCGAGGAGATTCGAGGGCGCGTACCCGTTCTCTGCGACCTGAAACCCAGCGGCAAGTACGTGGCGACAGACCTACACAGCGCGGGCGGCGTTCCGCAAGTGATGAAGATGCTCCTCAAAGCGGGGCTTCTGCACGGCGACTGCCTCACTATTACGGGACAGACAGTTGCGGAGGCTCTGGAAAACGTCTCCGATACGCCTCCCGCAGGTCAAGATATAATACGCCCCTTCGATGCGCCCATGTACGCGCAAGGACACCTCGCTATTCTCAAGGGGAACCTTGCGGAAGAGGGAGGCGTGGCAAAAATCACAGGCGTAAAGAATCCGGTGATAACGGGTCCCGCCCGCGTCTTTGAGAGTGAAGAGGACTCCTTGAGAGCGGTTCTGGAGGGCAAAATCAACCCGGGCGATATTCTCGTCATTCGTAATGAGGGGCCCAAAGGCGGACCCGGTATGCGCGAAATGCTCTCCCCCACCGCCGCAATTATCGGCGCGGGCTTAGGCGACTCGGTAGGCTTGATAACCGATGGGCGCTTCTCTGGCGGAACTTACGGGATGGTCGTCGGTCATGTCGCGCCGGAGGCGGCGGTAGGCGGGACGATTGGTCTCGTACATGAGGGCGATTCCATTACAATAGACGCGCCACAGCGCCTACTCCAACTGAACATCAGCGACGAGGAGTTGGCGCAACGACGGGCGGCGTGGACAGCGCCCGAACCCCGCTACAAGCGCGGCGTACTCGCGAAGTATGCGAGGCTAGTCTCTACGAGCAGTAAGGGCGCGGTGACAGACCTGAATGTCTTCGACGAGTAGCGCCCGACTCACATTTCTGCCAATGGGAGTTACGGTGGAGGCGCAGACAGGAGATACCCTGCTAGATGTCGCGCTAGAACATGGGCTGGAGATGCCCCATGAGTGCGGCGGGAACTGCGCCTGCACCACCTGCCACGTCCATATTTTGGAGGGCGCGGACTGCCTCTCGAAGCCGGAAGAGGTGGAGATAGACAGGCTCTCCTCCGCCGAAAACCGTCAGCCCTGCTCCCGGCTCGGCTGTCAGGCGATACTTCTACGGGGCGCGGCGACGGTTCGTTTGGTGGAAGAGGCGACATGGTGATACTCTATTAGCGGACGCTTAACGAAGCGAGGCGACAACGCCCAACGCTTCACTTTAACACGAAAAGGATTTAGAAAATGAAGGTATTGCGGCTCTCTCTGTTTTGCGGAATAGCGGCTCTCAGCGTCGCAGTAAACGCCGCGCCTCCCAAGAAAACGCCCGCAAAGAAGCCCCCCGTTAAGAACGAAACGAAAGGACAAGGGCAACTCGTAGGCGCAAATGGGCAGTTCGGAACGGTCTATACGCTCAAGAACACCCTCAATTTTGAGATACTTGCGGCGAAATACTCTACAGACTCTTATGCCTCGTCCTCCCGTATTTTTCCAAAGGCGGACGAGAAGTGGATAATACTAGATATCGCCATCAAAAATACGCAAAAGGTAGACTACTACACGGAACTGAGTCTCTTCACGCTGGTAGATAGCAAAGGCGAACTCTATCCAAACGGGCAGGTAGCCTTGGATAGCAAGGGAGTGGATGCCTTCACTATCAACCTACGACCCGGACAAGGCTTGGGGCAACCAGAGCTAAAAGATACTCTCCGTGTCGGCTTCGTTGTACCTGCAAAGGCGCGAATCGCCAAAATCATGATAAATCAGGGGCGACTGGGAAAAAATGAAGAGGTTCTTCGCTATTTTGTAGCAGGCGCGACTAAAGAAGAGGCGGGGGAGGCGGGCGACCCCAAAAACGTGATTAAGCCCCTAGCGGATAACGTGCGCGATGCCGCTGACCCTTCGGGCGCGGTGGCGGTGGAAGAGGGCAGAGCCAAAAAAGGCGAGTTCTACTACACAAACGTAGCGCTGGTCAGGTTCGACAAACTAGAAGTCTCTACAGAGGCGAAACTGGATGGCAACCCGCCCGAAGAGGGTAAAGCCTTCGCTATTGTCACCATGACGGCGAAAAGCGACTGGGGGGCGGAGTTCTCCCTATTTGACGTGAATGGGGTGGAAGACAACTACGAGCTTACCAACGAAGAGGGCGACAGGGTAAAACCCCTCAACTACCGCAAAGCGAAGGCGGATGTAGCCCCAGACCACTCTTTCAAAAAAGGAGACGAGTACACGTATCGCGCCTTCTTTAGCGTCCCCAAAGACTCCAAGTTCAAAAAACTCGTATTTAAGGGCAACAACGGGCGCAAATGGACGATTGAAGGAGCCGATTTGAAATAGCCCCCGCAAAGGAGGGAGGAGCGTAATGAGGATAACAACAGGACGAATACTCGCGCTGATAGGCTTCCTAAGCCTTCTATCAGTTAGTCACGCCAAACCGCAATCGCCTAAGAAGGGAACACGCATGATATACATTGGAACCTATACCGCTGGAAAGAGCAAGGGTGTCTACCTTGTGCGAATGGATACCCAAACAGGGCATCTCTCTCAGCCCGAACTCGTAGCGGAGATTAGCGACCCCTCATTTCTGGCGATACACCCCTCCCAGAAATATCTCTACGCCGTAAGCGAGAACGACACTTTCAAAGGGCTAAAGACAGGAGCCGTCACCGCCTACGCCATAGACTCAGCGACGGGCAAACTGTCCCTGCTGAATCAACAGTCTTCGGCGGGCGCGGGACCCTGCCATATCTCCCTAGATAAAACGGGAAACAACGCCCTCGTTGCGAACTATAGCTCAGGAAGCGTCGCTGTCCTTCCCATTCAAGAGGACGGGCATCTGGTGGAAGCCTCCTGCGTCATCCATCACAGCGGTTCCAGCGTAGATAAATCGCGGCAAGAGGCTCCCCACGCGCACAGCGTATGGTTCTCTCCCGATAACCGCTACGCCCTCTCGGTGGATTTAGGGCTAGACAAAGTGTTCTCCTACAAGTTCAACGCGGACGCGGGAGTGATACAGGAGACAGGCTCCGTCTCGTCGGCTCACGGCGCGGGACCTCGGCACTTGGCGTTTCACCCGAACGGCAAGTACGCCTACGTCATTAACGAACTCAATAACACCGTGACCGCGATGACCTACGCCGCCGCGACAGGGGTTCTAACGCCCATCGAGTCGGTATCCAGTCTGCCGCGCGGTCATAAAGAGACGAGCTACACCTCCGAGATACTGGTACACCCAAACGGGAAGTTCCTCTACGGCTCCAACCGAATCCACGACAGCATCGCGGTATTCTCCATAGATTCGGAGACGGGCAAAATCAAACTTCTCGGCACAGAATCGACGCAGGGCAAATACCCCCGCAACTTCAATATAGACCCCTCCGGTAACTTTATGCTCGTGGCGAACCAGAACGGCGACAACATTGTAGCCTACCGCATCAACACAACGACGGGGGCGCTCGCCCCGACAGGGCAGACGCTCTTGCTAGAGAAGCCCGTCTGCATCAAGTTCTTTGGAACGAAATGAGGCTGTTTATGAAGAATCGTAGTGTGTTGGCTTCGCGCCTACTCCCTCTCTGTGCGGGGCTTCCTCTACTCTTTGGAGGCTTGCAGGTCGCCTCCGCGCAGACAGATAAAAAAACTAAGCAAACACTCTACTACATTCCTCATACCCACTGGGAGGGGGCGGTCTTCAAGACGCGGGAAGAGTACCTTGAGATGGGATTGACCAACATTCTCAAGGCGGTCTCCCTCCTGAAAAAGTATCCCGACTACAAGTTCACGCTCGACCAAGTGGCATACTTCAAGCCCTTTCTGGAGCGCTACCCCGAAGAGGCGAGAGCGTTTCGGAAGTTTGTGGCGGAGGGTAGGCTTCAAATCGTCGGGGGCATGGATGTCATGCCCGATGTGGTGAAGCCGGGCGGCGAACTGTTCGTGCGCCAAATGCAGTACGGCAAACTCTACTGCCGCGAACAGCTCGGCGTGGATGTCACCGTAGCGTGGCTCGTGGATACCTTCGGACACCACCCGCAAATGCCGCAACTCCTGAAATTGGCGGGGTACAAGTCGTTCTGGTTCTGTAGAGGCGTTCCAAAGGACGATATGCCCTCCGAATTCAACTGGCGCGGAATTGACGGGAGTTCGATTCCCGCGTTCTGGATACCCGGATTCTACGGGCTATTCTATGGACCCCCCGGAGACCCCGCCGGCTTCTCGAACTTCTTCAAAGACCGCTTCAACGCACTGAACTCGCACGTCAACGGCGCGGAGCGCGTTGGGTTGGCGGGGGTGGATGTATCCGAGCCGGAGGAGTACGTTTCGCCGCTGGCGGCGCAGTTCAACAAACAGGCGGACAGACCGTTCGACATTCGCTTCTCCGTTCCCACGGAGTTCGCGGAAGCGGTGGCGAAGCGCAAGAACACGCCGACGATTGAAGGCGATTTCAACCCGATATTTCAAGGAACCTATAGCAGTCGCGCCGAACTAAAGCAGACCACAAGAGACATCGAAATGCGCCTGTTGACGGCGGAGAAACTGGGCGCGATTGCGAACCTACTCGGCGCGAAGAACGACGACAAAGCGCTCTGGAAAGCGTGGGAACCCGTCCTCTTCAATCAGACGCACGACCTCGCCTCCGGCGTGATGACCGACCACGTTTACGAGGACGTTCGGCGCGGCTACGACTTCGCCCGACGCATTGCGGATGAGGAGACAGCCTCCTCTTGGGAGAGCGTCGTTTCCCGTATAGACACGCGCGGCGTTATCTTCTCAGACATTCCCGTCGTCTTATTCAACCCGCTGGGTTGGGAGCGCACGGATGTCGTCGAGGTGGAGGTTGGTTTCGCCGACACGGATATAATCTCTATAGAGGCGGAATATCTGGAAAAGGCTAATTTTCGTGAGGATATCCGTTTTATGCCGCCTACCCCATCCACTCTATATGGACACGCTCCCGTCCAGATAGTGCAGTCCGAACGGTATAGCGGGGGCGGCATCAAACGGGCGACGATTCGGTTTTTGGCGCGAGACGTTCCCGCGCTAGGCTACGCCACCTACCACATTCGTGGAACACCATTCGTCAGAGGTTCGCAAAGCGATGTCCGCGAGGATAAAGACGGAAACGTTCTTGAAAACGAGTTCTACCGCGTTACGGTCAATCGCGCTACGGGCGAAATTACCAGCCTGATAGACAAGGCGACGCAACAGGAGGCGCTCTCCGCTCCCGCCAACGTCGTTTCGCGGGAGCAGGATAAAGGCGACCTCTGGGAACTGTATCACGGGCTAGACGGCGCGAGCTATATCGCGATGACGAACCGTCAATCCGTTCCCAAATCCGGCGCGACAACCTTCTTGAGCAAGGATGTGTCAGGAACGGACGCGACGCTTAAACATGGAGAGGTCTTTTCGGAGTTTCGTGTTTCGCACCCCCTCGCCAACGGAACTTTCGCCACGCAGATTCGTCTCTATCAGGGCGTGAAGCGCGTGGACATTACAACGGATTTGACGAACAACGAAAAATACGTCCGCTATCAGGTGCAGTTTCCGACCTCCGTGCAGAACGGGCGTAACGTGCAGGAGATTCCCTTTGGCGCAGTGGAGAGACCCAATGGAGTCGAGTATCCCGCGCAACAGTGGGCGGACTATAGCGACGATAAACACGGCGTGGCTCTCCTGAATCGCGGTATGCCGGGCAACCTCGTAAGCGGAAACACGCTCCTGCTCTCTCTCATGCGTTCGCACAGCATCGGCGGCTACGGCTTCGGGGGCGGTTTCGAGCCGGGCATGACCTCCGAATCGGGCTACGAGTTGGGCAGACCGCTTACGTTCAACTACGCGCTTGTTCCGCACGCAGGAGACTGGAAACAGGCGGCTATCTATCGCGCAGGGTTGGAGTTCAACCATCCCCTGCTGGCTCGAAAAGTCGCCGTTCACGGCGGAACGTTGTCGCAACGTTGGGGGTTGGCAAGCGTCTCGCACCCGAATATCGTCCTGACGACCTGCAAGCAGGGCGCGAACAACACAACGATTATTCGAGTCTACGAAGCCTCCGGTAAAGCCGTGAAGGGCGCAAAGTTGAAACTCTACGCTCCTGTCGTTTCCGCGTATGAGGCGAATCTGCTGGAAGACACGGGGCGTAAACTGACCGTCAAAGAGAACAGCGTGCAGTTTGAGTTGCACCCGTTTGAAATCAAGACCTTCAAACTTACTCTCAGCCGAAATTTTGGCGGAGTGAGTGGCAAATAACACGCATCGCAACAAAAAGGAGCATGAGATTGGCAAAAACCTACCGAGTTGGAGTCGCTTGTATGTCCCACGACCATGTGTGGGGCGAACTGAACCGCTGGAAAGAGCTTCCGAATGTGGAGCTGGTAGCGGGGGCGGACGACGCACCTGAACTACTGGAACATCTGAAAACCGCGTATGGCGTGACGCGCCTCTATAGCGACTACCGCGAAATGCTGGAGAAAGAGGAACTCGACATCCTACAGGTGGCGGGTGGAAACAGCGAAGGCGCGGACATCGTGGAAGCGGCGGCGGCGAAGGGGCTTCACGTCATCAGCGAAAAGCCGATGGCGGCGACCCTCGCGCAAGCCGACCGCATGAAAGCCGCCGCAGAGAGGGCGGGAACCTACCTCCTCATCAACTGGCCCTCCGCATGGTCTCCCGCATGGCAGGAGTTGGAGCGGCGCGTACTAGCGGGCGAAGTCGGCGAAGTGCGTTACGTGCGCTACCGTAGCGCCCACAGCGGGCCCATTGCGATAGGCTGTAGCCCTCACTTCGTGGCAGACCTCACAAACCCCGAAATCAACGGCGCAGGAGCGCTCATGGACTACTGCTGTTATGGCGCGAAACTCGCTGTGCGCCTGCTAGGAAACCCCAACACCGTCACAGGACTGCGCGGAACGTTCGGAACCGAAAAGGCGTATCTTCCCCCCTCCGACGACAACGCAATCATCGTTTCGCAGTTCACCAACGCCTTTAGCGTCTGCGAAGCGAGCTGGTCGCAACCCGTCGGGTACGCCGAAACGAACCCGCTAGTCTACGGTAGCGAAGGCTCTATCGGCGTATGGCATAATAAGATAGTGATTCAGAAACCGGGCGAAGAGAACGAGACCGTAGAGCCGACTCCCCTCGTCTACCCCATGCGCTCCGCGCCCGAATACCTCCTCTACTGCATCGAGAACAAGGTTCCCATTGAGGGATTCTGTTCGCCAGAGGTAAGCCGAGGGGCGCAACAGATTCTGGAAGCGGGACTGCGCTCTGCGAACACAGGAGTAGCGCAGAAACTTCCGCTCTAACCACTTTACAAAAGGAGACCAACCGAGAATGATAGCGAAAACAGTTTTACGTATCGCATTGACGGGCGCATTCGCGCTGATAGTAGGAACATCCGCCTACGCGAAGCCCCCCAAACACAAGAAGCCCGTCGCGGATAGCAACACCATTGAGATGACGCTTGAGGTGCGCTCGATGAAGAAGCAGGTGAAAGTCACCATCGAACTCTTTGCGAAAGACGCGCCAAAAACCGTAAAGCACTTCCTAGAACTGGCGAAGAAAGACTTCTATAACGGAATTCTCTTTCACCGCTACGTGCCAAACTTTGTAGTTCAGGGCGGCGACCCCAAATCGAAGAAGGTGAGCGGCGGAGACATCGCCGACATAACCGCCGAAGAGGTCAACTCGAAGTATCAACTTGGGAACGGCGGCTCCACTCTGGGAACCGTTCCGCTAGAGGCGAAGGCTTCTCATGTACGGGGGACGCTGGGTCTCGCCCGTTCGCAAGACCCCAACAGCGGCGATAGCCAGTTCTTCTTCAATCTCAACGACAACTTGAACCTTGACGCGGGCTACTGCGCCTTCGGCAAAATTACCAAAGGGATTGAAGTGATGGACAAACTACGACAGGGCGACAAAATCATCTCGATAAAGCCTGTCAAGAAGTAAGCGGAAGGAGAAGCGCGTGTTCGACCTAAAAGGCAAGCATATCTTTATTGCGGGGGGTAGCAGAGGCATAGGCGCGGAGGTAGCCCGTTTTGCAAGCAGGGCGGGGGCGCGTGTCAGCGTCAACTACTCGCGGAACGCGACTGCCGCGCAAACTCTCGTGGAGGAGATTGCAAGCATGGGCGGACACGCCCTCGCCCTAAAAGCCGATGTCTCTAAAGAGAGTGAAATCGCCGCCGCTCTGGGCGAAGCCGTTGCGAAATTCGGGGCGCTAGACGGTCTCGTTATCTCGGCGGGTATCTACGAAGGCTTCCCCATAGAGGAGATGACAACGGAGTTTTGGGATGAGATGATGGCGGTAAACCTGAAAGGGACGTTCCTCTCGCTCAAGTCCGCTGTCAAACACTTTCGCGCAAACCCCAACGGCGGAAGCGTCGTTATCTACACCTCCACCGCAGGGCAGTCCGGTTCGCCGGGCTTCTCGTGCTACGCCGCCTCCAAAGCCGCGCAGACTGTATTTATGAAGTCTATGGCGCTGGAACTCGCCCCCCTCAAAGTGCGCGTGAACTGCGTCGCGCCCGCATGGACGGAGACGGATATGGCGACAGAAAAAATCAACGCAATAGGACGGGAGCGCGTCGTAGCGGGGTTTCCGCTAGGGCGTATAGGTCTGCCAGAAGATGTGGCGGGAGCGACCTGCTTCCTCCTTAGCGAACTTGCGAGTTTTATTACAGGGACTACCGTTACCGTTGACGGCGGTATGGGTATGAGAGGCTAATAAGCGCCTGAAAGGGAGACAGCATGAGAAAAGGACTATTTTACGGAGTGTGCGTCGCAGTGTTAGTGGCGGGCGCAACGAGCGGCGCGTTCGCGCAGAGCCTACCGCGACAGAATCCTTCCCCCGCCTTTAAGGGAGACCCGATGGCGAAGGCGAAAGCGCTCGCGCCAAAGAGACCGCAAGCGGTAAAGCCGCCCGAAGTTCCCGCCTACTTCAAAGGGAAGTTGCTTGCCGAAACACAGGAGACGCTTTCGGATGTGGCGGCGCAAGACGTGGTCAATCAGTTGTGGAAACAGGCGGACTTACATGGGCACGAAGGGGAGTACAACCACTTCATCAACATCTCTCGTATCCTGATGTTAAGCAATCCGAACGAGGCGGAGTGGTTCGATACTTCGGCGCACCTTCTTTGGAGTACAGATAGGATTGACGAGGGGTTAAAAGTCCTGAAACAGGGGCTAGAATCGAACCGTAAGAGCTTTCACTTCTACGACGAAATCGGAATGCACTATATGCTTAGGGCGAAGGACTATAGAGCGGCGATACCCTACTACGAACAAGCCATCGCCCTAAAGCCGCCCTTCATGACCTACAATATGCTGGCTACCTGCTACGAGAGAACGGCGCAACCCGAAAAAGCCATTGCGATTTTGGAAAAAGGCGCCACGTTCCCCGAAAACAAAATAGGGCAACGCAGGCTCAGGTTGCTGGTAGAGAAGCTAAAGGGCGCGAAGCGCGGAAACTAACGCTCTAAACGAACTCCTGTGGATTAGTTGGTATTTAGGACGATTTGGTTAGGCTGATGACCAAACTTAGGTTATCGTATCAAAAGAGGGGTTTTTTCAAAAAAGTCCACTCCAAAGCTATTTCTGATGTCAGGCAAGAGCATTTTTGAGGGATAATAATCTATAATGCGTCTTTAGGAGTCTCTTTTGCCATTTTATGTCTTGTAGGGAGGATTTCGCTATGGCGGGTATGACAGACCGTTTGGTTGCAGGTTATGAAGTTCAAGCAGAGTTAGGGCGCGACGCTATTGGGGCGTACTATCGCGCTAAACATACCGAGACAGGCAAACTCGCTGTCTTTCGAGGGTTTGAGCGCCCTGCAAACGTACCCGCCGCAAGATGGCAAAGCGCCGTAAAGCGTCTCACCTCTTTCGTGGCGCAACAAAAATCCATACAAAATCATCAGGGCGTTCAGAAAGTTCTCAGCTACGGGCAAGATGGCGACCTCTTTTACGCTCTCTTCGAGTACTTCGAGGGAACAAGCCTCCGCGATATTCTGCGGAAAGAGGGCGCGCAAAGCCTCGACTGGGTGATTGATACCTTTACGCAGGTGGCGAACATCCTCGACCACGCCGCCGAGCGAGGAGTGTTTCACTCCGACCTGAATCACTACAACATCTGGATAAACAAGACCGACGCTACTGTGCGAGTTCTCTATTTCGGGTTAGGGCGCGCGCGAAGTAAACGCAGCTCCCCCTACCTCGCCCCCGAACAACTGGAAGGCTCTTCCGGAGACTGGCGCGCCGATGTATACAGCATGGGCGTTCTCATCTATCAGGCTCTGAGCGGCAAACGCCCCTTCGATACCTCCGATGAAAACGACCTGCGCGAAGCGATTGCAAACAAGATAGCCGCGCCGCTCTACACACAGCCCAAATCGGTGCAAGATGTCGTGGCGAAACTGCTTCGCAAAGACCCAGAACGCCGCTATAAGTCCTGTATAGAAGCCATCAACGATTTGCGAGAGGGAAGTAGCCCCGTAGATGTGGGAGAGACCGCCGACAAGCCCGCGCACATGACGGGGATGTTCATGCTGACCACCAGCCTAAAGAAAATTCCGTCCGGACTAACAAGGAACTTTAAGCGGCGCACAGACGCTCTCGACATTGAGATGCAGGGCGCTCTCGACCAGATGCAGGCGGAGTACCGCGAAAAGAAGAAAGCGACAAAAGTAAAAGAGAGCCGAGGCGAACGCCTCCGCCACCTCTGGAAACTAATTCCCATAGCGCTCATTGTATGGGCGATTGTCTACTCGGTGCAACTGCCCTCCCGCTATCGCTTCGCGCAGGTAGTTAAGTTAGAAGGCTCCGCTACCGCCGACACTCTGAGCGGGGCGCAGCCTCTAGCCCTCGAACAGTGGTTGGATGGACACGAACTAAAATCCGTAAGCACAGGCGACAACTCCACCCTCGTTCTGGATATGAACGGGACGCGGGTGAAACTAGGCCCCAATAGCGAGTTGACGGTGAATGAACTAGGCTACCACAACGGCGCCGCCCGCTCCTTTGCGCTCAAACAGGGCAAAATATGGGCGCAAGTGCAACCTCTGCACGGAGGTAACGCTAAGTTTGAAATCGCCTGCAAGGGCGTGAAAGTGCGTGTGAGAGGAACCGAGTTTCTTGTAGCGGCTACCGAGGCGGGCGCGCAGGTGGATACCCTCTCTGGGCGCGTCAAAGTAGAGGTCAACTCTGGAAGAGATGACGTTCACTCCGCCACGGTGCTTGCGGGAGAAAAACTTCTCGCGAAGGCGGGCGGAGACCTGAACAAGCCGGAAAAGATGACCGCAGAGGATATGAAAGAGGCGGCGGAGAAGGACATTGAGGCGGCGCACAACCTGATGGCGGTGGTAGGAGCGGTAATAGGCGGCGCGGAAGAGTCTACTCTGGTTCCCGCAATGAACGCTATTCTCTCTCTTGTGGGCGTGAAGAC
>CAIJLM010000428.1 GCA_903821495.1 uncultured Chthonomonas sp.
GAACAGCGGCATTATACGGTAGACTAGAGAGGACATCAGGCGCTCCTTGAGGCGGTTTGTTTTAGCGACTTAACTCTACCTCACAAGTTGCCTGATGTCGTAACACGTAGTTTGTCTACATACTTTTACCGGAAACTAAAGCCACAAACAAATCATGAAACTCTTGATGGGCGAGAGATTATATGGCGACCCTATGGTCGCTTTACGAGAACTACTTCAAAATTCAGTTGATGCGATACGGCATCGTGAGAACGTTGAGTTGAGAGCAGGCAATACCTTCCAACCCAAAATCACCATTGAGTTAGTAGGAAATAGATTGGTTGTCGAAGACAATGGAATGGGTATGGATGAGAATATCCTGAAAAACTACTTTACTCAAATTGGACGTAGTTATTATAGTAGCCCAGAATTCCGGATTCAACACCTCGATATGGATACTGTGAGCGAGTTCGGGATAGGTATTCTCTCGCTTTTTATGATTGCAGATTACTTTGAAGTGGAGAGCCGTCGTCGTTCCGAGGAAATGGATGCTGTTCCAGGAGCTATACACCTCGAAGTGCCTAGTGCGTATGATTATTTTGTTTTGCACTCTTCTAGTCACCCCCAAGTAGGCACTCGCATCACAGCGCACCTCAAACAAAACCATGCTCTTTCGTTAGATGATTTTTATAACACCATAAGCCGTATTGCGTTATTCGTAGAATTTCCTATTGAAAT
Source organism: uncultured Chthonomonas sp. (assembly GCA_903821495.1). Taxonomy (GTDB): domain Bacteria; phylum Armatimonadota; class Chthonomonadetes; order Chthonomonadales; family Chthonomonadaceae; genus CAIJLM01. The sequence goes on from CAIJLM010000428.1 coordinate 718, forward strand.
TATAACGGAGCAAGGTTCCAGGTTGTTTAATCCGTGCAACTCAATAGACGATGTAAAAGCGAAGGCATTATCCGTAACGAGCGTGTTTCCGAGAGATATCCTGTTCGACATTCCACTAGATTCTCCTGACACCATCTCAATGGGTGTTCAAGGCATTTGCCAAATTACGGGCAAAAGTTCTTCGCGTGATTTCCATACAGGTATTGAGATAAAGAATGTCGTAGACCCGAATATCACCATTGAAGGTATGGTCTATCAGCGTGGGTTTCTTGTTGGTCGCTCTGTCAGGCATCCTATGTTTGCCCAAACCGGGCGCTCATTGCAAATTATGGCTTACGATATGCCACACCAGAACCTTTTCCCCTTGTGGACGCAATGCAGAGTCTTCCTCAATTTATCTGGACAATCTGCCTTAAACCTTTCGCCCAATCGCTTCGATATTGTTGAGGACGAGAAGTTTGTAAAAGTGAGAGAGACCTTGGACGACCTAATTCTTGGAGGCTTTCGCAAGCACTTACTAGAAAAGCGGGACAACCTTTCTCCTAGCGAGTACTATCAGTATGTACTGGAACTGCAAGATTCTTGGGCTCTCAGGCTACTCTCAGATTGGACACCTCAATACCGCGAGTTTATTATGGACTTGATCCCTATTGCTTGCATCAACTCCTTAGGTGAAATAGACACGTGCTTTGGAAGAGACATTGTCAACTCTCCCAAGGTTGCTTACTTGAACATCTGTAATATATCTCAAGATATCACGCACCAAATACGCTCTGACTTTGACACATATTGTTCAGGGATTCCAATACTCCTTTTTCACATGGGGATGAACGTAGCGAAGCTTACTTGGACATATAGCCTTTTCTTACAAGAAAATGCTTTTATTTATCCACAACCTAATGCCGTATATATTTCGAGTGTCCCCGGAGTCGTCGTTGATATTTTGGATAGACAAGAACGAGGGCATCGGTTGCTATTTGGTAACGAAGGGTACTACACTTTCGATATTACCACCCAGAAGCATCATACACCAATTTTTGCCTATAGAGTAGTCAGTCACTCAGTAACACTTATGGTCAATAGGAGCCATCCCTTAATCGCGCCGTTCGTTGTTGCGGATACAGCTAGACCGAAGTTCCTTAGTGACATATTGCGAAAAATTGGCTCAATTTCTGAAGATATGCTTGGTCATTATTTGGAGACGCACCAAGATGAAGCAGTACACACTCATCCTCCCCAAAACAACCCGAATCAGAGGATGATGGGTGTTTTGAAGCAACGCCCAGAATATATTGAGCGTTTCCAAGAAGGCTTTCAGGGCATTTGGGATGAAGCAAGAGCGCAAAACGTCATTCCCTCCGCTTTGGATTTTCCGGGCGTTACAGAAAACGACTTTCCGTGGTTTTGGTCATGGGAACCAGAAGAAGCATAAACCAGTTAGACCAGATGTGTTCTAAATCCAACCCGTTTTTGAACGTATCCCGCGCTTCCAATAATAAGGAGTGCGAGGTAGGCTTGAAAGGAGGTTTAGCGAAAAAACAGGAGGAGTGCGCTCTGGTAGATAGGGAGAAACTTCTCGAAGAGTTGGAGGTGGAAGACGAAGCGACACACGCCTCAAGTTTCTGGTGAAGGGGAAAGATGGTGGCAAGGGCGCTCCTATGTCTTGCGCTCTAGTGTACTGGGGTGGTGACTATCAACGGTTTCACGACGTTTTCTTGAGGTACGGGGCGGTGGTAAACATTGAGGCGTTGAAAGAGGTCAGAATTGGCGACCAGCGTCAACTTGAGTTATCTATAGAGTAGCGACGCGGCGAATGAAAGCGAAGGAAAACCAAATTGAAGGTTCTGGTAACAGGTTGCGCGGGCAATATCGGGCGCGAACAGGTTCGCCAACTGCAAGAGGCGGGGCATGAGATTCGGGGCTTCGACAGAGTGGCGAAAAGTCGGGAGATGGACTACGAGTACACTGCGGGCGACTTGCGCGACATCTACGCCGTGCGTCGAGCCACTGGCGGCATGGACGCAGTGATACATCTCGGCGCGATACCCAGCGACAGGCATGGAGGCGCAGAAGATGTGCTTTCGACGAATGTGCAGGGGACGTGGAACGTTCTGCTCGCCTGCGTGGAGGCGGGAGTGGAGCGCATCGTCAACTACTCTAGCATCAACGCGCTCGGTTGCGTAGGCGGCTACAAAGAGGGGATACACCTACCCATTGGGGACGACTATCCTCGACACCCCTACTCCCCCTATCAGATTTCAAAACACCTCGGCGAAGAGACCTGTACGGCTTTCACGAACCGACACGGCTTAATCACGATTAGCCTGCGTCCTACCGCAGTTCTCTCCCCCGAAAACTACGACTGGTGCAGGGAGGCGGCGATACGGGGCGGAGAACCGGGTAAAACGGAGTACTGGGCTTATGTGGATAGGCGCGACGTGGCGCGGGCGGGACTATTGGCGCTGACCACGCAGGGCGTAATGAACGACGCTTTCCTACTCTCCGCCCGCGATACCGTCATCAATATCCCCACGCAGGAGCTGATAGATTCCCACTACGCCAACACCCCTTGGACAAAAGACAGGAACGCCTATCTAAATGGCGAAACCTATCGCGCTCTACTGGACTGTAGCCACGCCGAAGAGGTTTTGGGCTGGATTCCCAAACACTCATGGCGCAACGAAGCCGTATAAGGAGACCAATACCATGTCGCTACGACGTATTTTCGCTCTGGGCGCTCTACTTGTCGCCCTTTCATCCCTCTCGCTACCCTCCTTCGCATGGCACGCCGCAGGGCATGAGGCGACGGCGGCTGTCGCCTACCAGACGCTCGGCAGGGCGCGGGCGCACGCGATTGCGGAGGCGCTTCGCAAACACCCGGACTACGCTACTTGGATGCAGGAGAAGCCCGCCGACATAGAGGAAGACCTCTACCTCTTTCTACGCGCCGCCACCTGGCCCGACGACATTCGTCCGCCGCAACACCCCTCCCACCACTTCGCCCACTCCTCATGGCACTACATCAATCGCCTCTATATTTTGAATGGGCAACCTGAGCCTAAGCCGGAAAAGGGAAAACATATCCTTGAAGCCATCGCCCTCAACAGCAAGACCTTACAAGGCGCAAGCCCCGACGCGGATAAGGCGATAGCCCTCTGCTGGATTTTTCACCTCATGGGCGACATTCATCAGCCGCTCCACTCGACGGCGCTGGTCTCCGCGCAGTTTCCTGACGGCGATAGGGGCGGCAACCTCTTCTTCGTTCGTAATAAGACTCGCACCAACAACTTACATAGTCTTTGGGATGGGCTTTGGGATAAGGAGACGGCGGGGAAAAGCGTTCCCGGCTCAGACGTTAAAGAGCGAGTAGACCATGTTAAACTATTAAAAGTCGTGGGGCGCGTATTGAAACAGTACCCCGCAAGCGGGTTCAAAGAGTTGGGAAGCGCCGATTTTAATGCGTGGGTGGACGAAGGATACGCTCTCGCGCAACACAGCGTCTATCTTGATGGCAAACTGCCCATAGGAACGGACAAGGACGCTCCCGGACAACTCCCCGATAACTACGAGGCGAACGCGCTTAAACTAGGCGAACGCCAACTCGCGCTGGGGGGATACCGCCTTGCGGCGCAGTTGAAGAGTCTGTTAAAATTGTAGGCGGAGAGGAGAGTCAGAGGGGGAGGCGCACTGCAAAACGCCTCCCCCTCCAGGGGTTGTTTAGCGTAACCACTCTGCGATATAATCAAATATGGAGCGACGACTTTCGGTCGTATCGTTCAGCGTCTGCCACTCTATATCTCCCGCATACCTGGGATCTCGAACTGCAGACTGCGTGACGCCCAGAATGGGTGCCGTCGGGTTGTTCTGAAAGTGATCTCCAAAACGGAATATGTGCATCCAATCTCTCCATGCGGGGTTATAGTGGTGAAGATAGTGCGCGTATCCCGCGCTATCATCGCCATAAGCTGTCAAAGCTCGTCGCGCTATCAGTTTGTCTTTGGCGAAGGGCGTGGGGGAGCCAGGAGCTGAAAAGGTCGGGTCATGGTCTCCTGTTTCAAAAATGACCTTTCGAGGAGCCATCAGCGCATGGAGGTCGGAAGTGTCGATGTAGTCGCGTATGTCAGAGTTGTTCCACGCCCAACAGCGGTGATGCTGGTCAGTTTCATTCTGAACATTGAAATCCATTCCAAATCCGGCGGGAATCGCCACCCGAATTCGCGGGTCGAGAGCGGCGGCGTAGGTCGTTATCTCTCCGCCTAACGACAAGCCCATCGCCATAATACGGTTTGCGTCTACAAAGCGCAGTGTTCTCAGATAGTCTATGGCTTTCATCGCGTCCCAGGTTCGCTCGCCATCTTCCTCCCAGTCCGAATTAGTAAAGCCAGAGTAGATAACAGAGGGGTGTAGCTGATTGCCTTCGGAAGGAATGTAGCAATCGGGAACTGTGTTGTCTGTGCGTTCAGCGCGGTGGCTCATATCTATAGATAGGACAATGTAGCGCCTCCGCGCAAAAGCGTCTCCATAAGGGTACATCCACCACCAGATAAAGCAGTTGTACGCGCTTCCCGCGTGCCCGTTAAGCGCGAGAACCGCAGGCAGGCGCTCTCCTCGCCGTAAATCGTCTGGTATCGCCATGTAGCCGTGAGCGATGCGCCTGACCGTATTTGAGCCATATGGGTTTGGTATGTCGTAGGCGAAGACAAGTTCCCGTAGATGGTAGTTTTGCGGGTGCGCGGCGGGGTCTGAGTCGTCGAACAGGTTGTACGCCCAGGTCGGGTCATAGAGAGGGGGCATATTGTCTCGCATAATGGCGACAGTAGGCGCGAAGGCTGGCGCAGGGTTGTCTTTCATAATCAGATGCTTTATCTGGAGACGAGTCCGATTCTGCCATACGGCGCGTTCCGCTGGAGATTTCTGCTTTAGTCCGTAAAAGAGAACGTTCACTCGCGTTCCATTCCAGATTTGCGGGGTATCGCCGTTTGTTTGAAAAGTTCCCTGAATGTCTTGCCCGACAATGCGCCCGGTATAGGTCTGTCGCCCGCCGCCCGCCAGTGTTCGCGTAAAGACGACATTGCCGCTATCCCATCGAGAAACCTCCAGTTCGTACTCAGGCTCTTCGCTTGTCGCGCCGCCTGTCGTCGAGGCGAATATCTTGAACCGCCCTATGGGCATCCCCGCCGCGTCCCTATCTAGCGTAACTCGCGCCTTATAGGCTCCCGCAATGAGAATGTTATAAACCCGCGCTGAACCGAGCCTGTCCAGGTAGGTGGCGTTCCATGCTGTGATAGGCATGGTATAATTGGCAGGCGAAGGAGGAGCGGGCGCGTCATCCGTAGAACGTCCTTGCAGAATTCCTTCAACGACCCTGCCGGAGTAGTAGTCGTAGCCAGTATTATGCGGCGCGACGAAGCCCAGAGCGTGCGAATCCTTCGACCATGTGATTTTTTGTAAAACCTGCTTCTTATTACTCAGCAGGTATCCTGTATACGCCTGAGTTGTTTTATTGAAGGAGATGGAGATGGCGATTCGTTCGCCGCTACGATTGATATACCATGTTCCGGCGGGACTGCTTCCATCTGCATCGGCGCGTCCTGCGGACGCAACAAGACCAAGAACGCCTAACGCGAACGCCATGCCTCGCGCTTTTGCAATTTTCAACATTGTGCAATCCTATCATTATGAGATATTGTATTATGGAGAATATATTCGTTTACTTGAGTTGCCTTATGATATATTGACATGGAATAGATGCAATCTGTTCCATGGCTATCCCCAGGAAACAGCGTTTGTGAAGCGTTTCACAGCTACTCTGCGGCTTTTTGCACAGATGCCATGGATAGGGGATTCGCGCAGTAAATAGATTCTACGCTGATGCGTATAATCAGGAAGCATAGTCTACTTTGAGGAGATAAGAGTGAACAAGACAGTAAAGATAGGGCTGATTGGGTCGGGTTTTGTCGCCGATATTCACGCCCACTCCATTCAACACCATGTTCCCAACGCCGAGGTGTTAGCGGTAGCCTCGCCCACGCCCGGCAAGGCGAAAGCCTTCGCGCAGGAGCGTGGCATCCCCTACGCTTTTGAGAACTATCACGACTTATTAGCGATTAAAGAGATTGATTTGGTCTCTATTGTCGCGCCGAACTACCTGCACCGCGACATCGCGGTTGCGGCGGCGAATGCGGGAAAACACGTCCTTTGCGAAAAGCCTCTCTGCCGCACGATGGAGGAGGCGGACGATATGGTGGAGACCTGCCAACGGCAGGGCGTTCTACTCATGTACGCGGAGGAGTTGCTCTTTGCGCCCAAGTACGTCCGCGCCAAAGGACTGGTAGACGAGGGCGCGTTGGGGAAGGCGTTTCTTGTGAAGCAGTGGGAGGAGCATGACGGGCCCCACTCGCCTTGGTTCTACGATGTGAACAAATCGGGGGGCGGCGTACTGTTGGATATGGGGTGTCACTCTATAGAGTACGCCCGCTGGGTCTTTGGCAAGCCCAAGGTGAAGAGCGTATCGGCAACGATGGGAACCTTTGTTCATGCAGACAAAACGCACGGAGAAGACCATGTTCTCTGCACCGTGGAGTATGAGGATGGGCGGATAGCGCTTGCCGAGAACTCCTGGGCGAAGTTGGGAGGGGTGGATGACCGCGCCGAAATCTACGGCACGCACGGACACACGCGCGCCGACCTTTTACGCGGCGCCGCTCTCACCACGTTTAGTAGCGTGGGATATGGCTATGCCACCGAGAAGATGAGCGTTACGACAGGCTGGACGTTCACGATGTTCGAGGAGAGTTGGAACTACGGCTTCCCGCAGGAGATTCAGCACTTTGCGGACTGCGTAGCGAAGGGGCTTGAGCCTATCGAGACGGGCGTAGATGGGCGCGAAGTCCTCAAAATCATCTACGCCGCCTATCAGTCCGTAGGAGAGGGGCGCAAAATCCCGTTCCCCTACGAGGTTCCCGACTGGGCGCGAAACGAATCGCCTATCGTTCTGTGGAAGCCGGAACTACGGCAGAACCGGTAGGAGCGTTACCTTACGATTTGAGAATCTTCCGTAACATGGGGTTGGTCTCCAACCCCTCTAGCACCTTGCCCGTACCTAAAACGACGCACGAGAGCGGGTCGGCGGCGATATGGACGGGCATACCCGTCTCTCTCGCAATCAGCAGGTCTAGCCCTTCCAGAAGCGCCCCGCCTCCCGCCAGCAAAATACCGCGCTCGTACAGGTCGGCGGCGAGTTCGGGGGGAGTGCTTTCGAGGGTGACTTTCACCGCCTCCACAATCGCGTTGATAGGCTCTTGAATCGCTTCGCGTATCTCGCCGCTAGAGATAGTGGCTCTACGAGGCAAGCCGCTAATAAGGTCGCGTCCACGCACATCCATCATCCTATCGGGGGTGGAGGGATAGGCGGAACCGACCTCAATTTTCGCCTCTTCCGCCGTGCGGTCTCCAATATACAGATTATAGGTTCTACGAATATGGTTGATAATCGCTTCATCAATTTCGTCGCCCGCCACGCGAATCGAACGCGCTGTCACTATGTCGCCTAGAGAGATGACCGCAACCTCCGTAGTCCCGCCGCCAATATCTACAATCATACAGCCCGTCGGCTCTGAGATAGGCATACCCGCGCCAATCGCCGCCGCCATCGGCTCCTCTATTACATAAGCCTCTTTCGCGCCCGCCTTTTTTGAAGCTTCCATTACCGCGCGTTTCTCCACCTCTGTTACACCGGAGGGGATGCCAATAACGACCATCGGGGCGGTAAATATGGAGCGCCGCGTGTGTACCTTCTCGATGAAGTAGCGTATCATCTTCTCCGTCAGTTCAAAGTCGGCGATGACTCCGTCTTTCAGAGGGCGAGTCGCGATGATAGAGCCGGGCGTGCGCCCCAGCATACGTTTCGCCTCTTCTCCTACAGCGAGCGGACGCTTGGTATCTCTGTCTATAGCGACTACAGAGGGTTCTCGCAACAAAACCCCGCGTCCACGCACATAGACAAGGGTGTTGGCAGTTCCTAAGTCGATTCCCATGTCGCGTGAGAACCGACCTAGCAATCCGCGCAAAAGGTTCATAGTTTCGGAGGTCTCCTAATTTATCTGTTGAGCATTCCATTATATCATAATTACTTCTATCAAGGATAGGTGTTTTCTGACAATAAGGAGACTCGCGAACGGGGTTGGGAGTGATATGACGGGGCATATTAGCGGGAAATGAGTGCGAAAAACGAACTGAGGGTATAATAAAAACCAGTGAATTTTGCAGGAGTGAAGCGATTAGAGGAAATACAAGGATTTTCGGAGAGAGATGTCGAATAGAGTGTTAAGAACTACCCTCTCACGCCGATAATTCCGAATAGACCTGCTAGAGACACGGGGAGACTCTTCCCGCGTAAGGATTAGAGAAAGAATGCCCGATGCTACGACAATTAGTGACGCGGAGATGGCTCGGCTTTGGCGCGAGTATAGAGCGACTCATTCGCCGAAAGCGCGTCGCCTGCTCATTGAACGTTTCGCGCACCTAGTCTCTATTACCGCAGGACGACTACTGGGGCCCCTTCCCTCTGGCATAGAACGAGACGACCTTATCTCCTCCGGCATTCTCGGCTTGATTAAAGCCGTCGACCAGTTCGACCCGGAGAGAGGAATAAAATTCGAGACCTACGCCATCACCCTCATTCGCGGGGCGATACTGGAGATGTTGCGCGGGGACGACTGGGTTCCGCGCCTCGTGCGCGACCAACAGAAACAGCTCAAGTACGCCTACCTGAAACTGGAAGTGGAGTTGGGGCGACCTGCGACGGAAGAGGAGGTGGTTCAGGAACTCGGCATCACGCTAGACAAACTGGACAAAATGCTCCTCAACATCGGAAGGGCGAATCTGCTCTCGTTAGACGATTTGAGAATGGGGAGCGAGCAACAGCGGGTCTCCGATTTGGTTCCGACGGAAGCGCCAGGTCCCCTAGAAAGCGTCGCCATGCGGGAGCGCAGACGCGCGCTCGGCGGCGCTATCGACCGCCTTCCTGAACGAGAACGCCTTGTCATCTCCCTCTACTACCACGAAGGACTGACCTTCAAGGAGATTGGGTTAACCCTCACCGTCTCAGAATCTCGCGCCTACCAACTACACGCGCAAGCCGTTCTTAGACTGCGCGGTCATCTCGAAACCGCCGCGGAACTTTTCCCCTAACCCTCCCTGTTCGCGATACCCGTAAGCGTGGCTATCTTCGCCACTCCGTTTCGCGCCATCCACGCCCGCATCTCTGCAAGAACCTGCGCGGACGTGTTGGGGTGAATCAGGTTCGCAATACCAACGCCTACCGCTGTCGCTCCCGCCATTACAAACTCTAGCGCATCCTCTCCGTTCATTACGCCGCCCATCCCGATAATAGGAACCGAAACCGACTGCGCGACGCGCCACACCTGATAGAGCGCGAGAGGCTTGATTGCGGGACCCGATAGCCCGCCCGCCACTCCCGGCAAACGAAACCGCCTTCCGCTGAGTCGCATAGCGACGGCGGGAAACGCCTGTGAGACCGCTATCGCGTCCGCCCCCGCCGATACCGCCGCTCGACTCGCTACCCCTATCTCCGCGCCTACGTTGGGCAGTTTTGCGATAAGAGGGAGGCGAGTAGCGGCGCGAACTGTTTGCAGACTCGCCGCGATATACTGTAGCGTCTCCGCCTCGTTGGGAGTATCTCCGCGTAGGAAGCCGTCGCTGTGGAGGGCGGTTGGAGTCAGGTTCAACTCAAGCGCGATAACCCCGCGAATAGCCGATAGGCGCTCCGCCAACGTCCGCCACGCCTCTGTGTTTTCGCCGTGTATGCTGACAATAAGAGGGCAGGGAAGCGAGAGAAGGCGCGGTATATCGGTTACAAGAGACGCCTCTAATCCGGGATTGGGCAGTCCGTTCGCATGAATCAGCCCCGCGCTCGCCTCTACCGTGCGCGGCATGTGGTTCCCCTGACGGGGCGAGAGGGTGAGGGTGGGCGTGATAAACGCGCCCGCCCCCTCCAGTGCGACTGCGCCCGCAAGGGTATCGCCAAACCCCAATCCACCCGACGCGATGAGGATAGGCGAGGGGAGGGCGCAGGTTGGCGTGAGGTGGACGGAGAGGTCTATTTGGAGCGACATATCTGCTTTATGCCGCCGTTTGGGTTGGTCACGTCTACAGGATACTGAAAAGGATTCATCACTTCGCCTCCCATCATGAAGAAACAGGGGGTTGAGAACTATTGCGCCTAGATTCCAGTTTAGCAGGAAAACGGCGACAAAGGGAAGAACCTGAGCAAAGTATTCTAACCCAAGTCGCCACGCGCAGGGATACGAGGTATACTGTTTTTGAAGAAAGAGGAGGTCGGAGATGATAAAAATCGCTTTCAGAATCGCGTGCCTGTTGGGGCTACTCGCGCTTATTGCGCCTCTCTCTCTCAAGGCGCAAGAGGCTCCTCCCGCCGATGAGACCTACCGCCTCCGCATCGAAAACTATGTCTTCGGCAAGGTGGATATAAGCGCGGATGGCGGCAAGCATTATAAGATGATAGGGCGCGTTTCGCGTCCCGCCAAGTCGCCTATGGTAGACAGGTCGGCGAATGTGGTCGGCTCCATTCTGCGTAGTACACGCGAGTTTTTCACCTTTTCGGTGGCGCTGGGGCAGTCGGTGATTATCTGTCCCGCGCACTCCTCCGTAACCAAAAATAGTAAAAAAGGCTCCTCCGTCTCCGCTCCGCCAACAAGCGCGATTGTTCAGACGAACCTGCCAAAAGCGCACCCGCTCTTCCACGAGTTCGCGCCCCCTGAAAATACCCGCGTCTTCCTCCAACTCACTCCCGGCTTCACCGACAAAATTCCTGACACCTTCACGCTTGGCGAAGAGGATACCTTTGTTTTTACGGTTAGCCTTGGTAAAGAGATAACAAAGGAGAGCGTTGAGAAAGAGTGCGTGAAACTCGCAGAGGCGTATCAGGCGGGGGCGATGGAACGCGCTAAAGCGAACAAGACGCAGACTGTTAGCGCCACCCTCGCCCTCCAACCAAAACTGCCTACTGGCGAGCCTGACCCTATCGTCTACGTCACCTACGCCATTGACGGCGACCAAGTCGCCGCTCAGAACACGGAGCCTTTTTCCTACGATTGGGATACGAAGCAGACGAGTAACGGCGAACACCTCATCGAGATTCGCGCTCTAAATAGGCAGGGAAACCTGATAACGCGGGCGCGTGTTCTTGTCGTTGTGAATAATACGCGGTAAAACGCACTCTAGGGAGGTAAGAGTTCAGGGTTATGGGAGTAAAAACCGCGAAACGCGCGAAACACGCGAAACACGCGAAAAAAATGCACCAAGCCCCAAACTTGGAACAACACGC
>CAIJLM010000429.1 GCA_903821495.1 uncultured Chthonomonas sp.
AGTGGTTTGAGATTAGGAAGTTTGGCGCGTTCTTCTAGGGCGAGTTGCATTGTGCATCTTTTCCGCGTATTTCGCGCTTCATTCCAGCAAGCCTGAACTCTTACCATAAATCTTCCGAATGAACTACTTACGGCGTTTTTGAGATATAATTTGGAATAGACCAATAAGGAGAACCCTATAGTGCGCGTTCGATTAGACTACGGCAAAACCGGACTAGAGGTAGAACTTCCAGACCTCAACACAAAGGCGATTTTAGGGCTAAAGCCCTCCGCCCCGCTCGACAACCCGGCGGGGGCTATCTCTCACGCCCTACGCCACCCCATTGCGACTCCCTCGCTTGCCGACATTGCGCGAGGGCGGCGCGACGCTTGCATCGTTCTGTGCGATATTACGCGCCCCGTTCCCAATAAGCTCCTGCTTCCTCTCATTCTCGAAACGCTCCATCGCGCAGGCATCCCCAAAGAGCGCGTCACCCTCCTTATCGCGACGGGAACTCACCGCCCAAACTGGGGCGACGAACTACAGGCGCTAGTGGGAAGCGACATCGCTGGCTCCTACCCTGTCGTAAACCACGACTCCAAAGACCTCTCCGCGCACCGTTTTCTGGGAACCTCCCCTAACGGAGTACCCATATGGATAGACAAAACCTATACGGACGCTGACCTGCGTATCACGGTAGGGCTGATTGAGCCTCACTTTATGGCGGGATTTTCGGGAGGGCGCAAACTGATAATGCCGGGCGTAGCCGCCTTCCGCACGATTCAGCGTTGGCACTGCCCGCGCTTTCTTGAACATCCTCTAGCCACGAATGGTAGCGTTAGCGGCAACCCTGTGCATGAGGAGTCGCTGGCTATTGCGAAGTGCGTCCGACCCGATTTTATCGTAGATGTTACGCTGGACGAAGCGAACCGAACGACGGGTGTATTCGCAGGAGATTTAGAGCGGGCTTGGCTGACAGGCGTGGAGTTTGCAGGAAAACACGTCCGCGCTCCAATCACAGAACTCGCCGATATTGTCGTGACCACCTGCGCGGGCTATCCGCTCGACCTCACCTTCTATCAGGCGGTGAAGGGGATGGTGGGCGCTCTGCCCGCCGTGAAGCGGGGGGGAACCATTATCATTGCGTCAGAGTGCGCGGAGGGCGTGGGAAGCCCCGACTTCGCGCAGGCGTTACGCGAAACAGACGACCTCGAGGCGTTTGTTCGGTATATCTCTCAACCGGAGGTCTTCGTGCCGGAGGAGTGGGAGGTGGAGGAGCTTGCCAAAGCGGTGCGTCATGCGGAGGTTATCTGCGTAGCGGGCGGCATTCCTGCGGAGACTCTTTCGGACTGCTTCACGACTCCCGCGGAGAGTGTGGAAGAGGGAGTGAGAATGGCGCTTGCGAAGCATGGAGAGAACGCGAGTATCTACGTAATTCCACGAGGTCCCTACGTGATACCAACGCTGATAGATAGGTAGGAGTTCGGGGGGGCGGGAATCTCTCCCCTAGCCCCAGCCCTTTCCCGCTTAACCTCGCCCAACCTCTCCTAGCCCTCAACCCCTGCCCCTTCTCCCAATTCTGGGAGAAGGGGTGAATGCACGGATGGCAATGAGATTGGGAAGTTTGGCGCTTAACCTCACCCCGCCTCTCCTTCGCAAAGGAGAGGCGTTTTTGTCGTTTGAG
>CAIJLM010000430.1 GCA_903821495.1 uncultured Chthonomonas sp.
AGGCGACAGGGCTTTTCATTCGCCTAATTTCTCAACTCTAGTTCGCGGGCGCTGTTGCGAACGCCACTCTCTTCCATGTATAATAAGGCTACCATGAAACGCACCCTCTCGAACATTCTTACGATTCTCCTAGCGCTAGGCGGCATCTTTGTCGCTGGCTATCTCTCCTATCATCACTTTCACCCCGACCTCTCGCTTGGCTGTAGCGCGGGACCCGGCAGTTGTGAAGGAGTTCTCAAAAGCCAGTACAGCAAAGTGGGGCCCATTCCCACAGCGTTTATTGGGCTTGGGATGTATCTTCTGTTACTTGTCGCTGGTATTTTACGTCATAAAAGTATCGCGACGCTAAGAGCCACCCCCGAAACAGTGGAAGCCGTAACGCAAGCGGAGGGCGAGGATGAAACGGCGACAGCCTCTGCGAACCCCGCTTACGCAACGGCTCTGGCTGGCGTACGGCGCTTTGATATGGCGATATGGGGAGTCTCTTTCGCTTCGCTACTCATCTCGTGGTTTCTTCAGTACAACGCGCTTTTTGTGGTAGAGGCGTTCTGCAAGTGGTGTTTCTCGTCCGCCGTAATTGTCACGCTGATAGCGCTTCTATCGTCTAGGGACTACTGGCTGGAGGGGCGTAACCTTGAGGGAGACCAGAAGCTGGTTATCTCCGTGCTTGGTTTTATCGGGGTGACTATGATAGCGGTCTATTCGCCAAAACTGCACGACCAGTGGGTTTTCGTAGCCACCAAATCTTACCACGAAGAGAGAAGCGGTAAGTTGCCAGTGGGCGAAAAGGGTATAGATTTAAGCAAACTCCTCACCAAGGACATACATATCAAAGGTAGCAGAAACGCCCCTCTGCTCATTATGGAGTTCGCCGACCTACAGTGCCCCGCGTGCAAACAGGCGGACTCGGCTTTGCGCGATTTAGGGCGACGTTTTGGAGATGAAGCCTGCTTCTCGTATCGCAACTTCCCGCTTCCCAAGCACTTAGCCGCTAAGAGCGCGGCTTACGCGGCGGAAGCCGCGGCGGAACAGGATAAGTACTGGGAGATGCACGACCTTATCTATGACCGTCAGGAACAGATGGAAGAGGCTGATTTCGACCCGAAAAAGTTTATCGATTGGGCGAAAGAGTTGGGTATGGACACAACCCAGTTTTCCAACGACTATATTAGCAAAAAGGTGAGAGACCGCGTACAGACAGACCAAGACGAGGGCATTCTTCTGGATATGCGAACAACGCCTACCTTCTTCGTAGTCACGGAAAACGGCATTTGGCGGTTTGAAGGGATGGGGACTCTAGTACCCGCTCTGCAAAATCCAAATCACGAGATACACAAAGGCAAAACCCCTGCCTTGCCTGTTGAGTTGCGTACAAAAAGGTAAACACTATGTCTTCAAGAACGCTAAAATCGCTACGCTTTATCGCCCTATCCTTTGTGATGAGCGCTTTGCTCTGCGGAGCCGCTTTTGCGCGTTCCGAAGAGTACATCTGGGCGACGGGAAAGGTGATTAGCAAGAGCGGAAACCCTGTGCGTAACGCCTATATCGCTGTGTACGACGATAATAACAAGGTGATAGACTACGCCAACACCGACCAGAACGGCGAGTACGCCTTAGCGGTTCCCCGCCACGTTATGCACCTCGACAAGAAGAGCCAGGGGTTTTTGACACAGGTTTTCGGAACTGTAACGCGCTTTGTGGGCGGAGCCACCGACTTTGTGAACAACCCGCTACGCGCTGGCATTAAGGCGATAACCTCCGCGGAAGCGTCTGTCGCAATAGACCCTATTCAAAAGGGAGCGATATCGGCAGGGGGAACCGTTGCAGACCAGATTCTTTTGAGGCTGAAATCCCCCTCCCAAAAACCTACCCCGCAAGAGGAGAGAAAACAGCCCGGAACGCTTCTTATTAAGGTCATTGGCGAGAACAGTCAAGACTTGGTGGGAACCGCCAAAGTCTACTGGATGCAACAGGAGACGCTTAAAGCGGGGAAACGCGAAACCCGAACCACCACAGCATGGCTCGACCCCATCACCCTCGCCCCCATAGAGGGAGAAGGGGCTTCGACCACTCACTCCGACTACCTGACCATTGTTGCAGGGCGCATACTGCCAAGCCTTGCAGAGGTTGGGCAGACGGTAAAAATCGTGGTAAAAATGCCAACTCCTCCCGCGCCAGAGGTCTTTACCGTCGTAGTGGCGCGACATAACCGCACGGGGCAGATGTGGGAGTTGAAGCCCGTCGGCAATGACCGTTACGAAGCCTCCTTCGAGGTGGAGAAGAAGTTTCCAGTGGACGACCAGAGCATCAGCGTTCTCGCTTACGCCGCCGACCAGCAGAAGCAAGGACGACGCGACGACGCGGAGCGCGGTATCGACAGGGCGGGACTTTGGGACCTCAAACGCCCCTATCGCTACGACCCGCTCATTGTGGTAAGCCGTAACCGCGCAGATTTGAACTTTACCGTGCTTCGCAAGCGCAAAAACTAGCCCCGATAACGCCTCTATCCCTTTCGCGTTTTTCGCCCCGCTGTCTCTCCCCCAAAATTCGAGGGAGAGACAGTTCGCTCAGTGGCTCCTCATCTCCCCGCTCGGAACATAGGCGCAAAATAGAGCGTCG
>CAIJLM010000431.1 GCA_903821495.1 uncultured Chthonomonas sp.
CGAAAGAGGGGCGACCTTTTGTTGTGTACGCTCTAGTCGGCGACGAACGGCAACAGTGCGATTTGACGGGCTTGCTTTACAGCCTCCGCCACCATGCGCTGATGTTTCGCGCAGGTTCCGGTGGTTCGGCGGGGAAGGATTTTACCTCTATCCGTTACGAGTTTGTTCCGGTATCTCTGCACAATCGCCTGCTTGTAGTCAATCTGCTTCACTTTTTCTACGCAGAAGATGCAGGCTTTACGTCGCGTGCGGGTGTACTTCTTGGGTCGAGGTCCACCGGGTGCGCGTCTTGCGCCATATCCCGACGGGCCATTTCCTCCCCCCCCGTGCGGGGCGGGAGAGTTTTCGGGTCCAGCAGTCATGCCTTTTCAGTCCTTTTGCTAGGTCGCAAGAGCGATGCGTCTTATTCGTCGGCGAAAGGATCGTCGTCATCATCCTCAATAGAGGGAGCGGGTTTGGAAGGAGGTCTCGCTGGTGTTGGAGCGGGTTTGCGCGCGGGAGCGGGAGCCGAAACGGTCTCTATCTCTCCATCGCTTTCGCCCATCGCGGATGCTTCCGCGTCGTGTTTTCTGTCTAAGCCTTCGATGTTATCGGCGACTATCTCAACGACAGAGCGTCGAGTTCCATCTTGGGCTGTCCATGAGCGTTGCTGTAAACGACCATCTATAGAGACCAGTCTCCCTTTGGTGAGATAGTTCTGAGCGAACTCCGCCGTGCGCCGCCATGCCGTAACGCTGAAGAAATCGGCTTCGTACTCGCCTTGGTCGTTCTTCACCACTCGGTTCACCGCAACGCGCATAGAAGCCACAGCAACCCCTTGCGGGGTGTATTTCACTTCCGGGTCAGCCACTAAGCGCCCCACCAATACAACACGATTCAACATCTTCGTAACCCCTTCCCCTGATGCTCTCCTACGTAGTTGGAGAACAACGGTCCTCATAGTAATTTACTGCCGAGCGATACCTACTGCATCACTCTATGTATATACTCAACTCTCGTTTGGAAAAGCGGAAAGGCTTTCCGCTTTTTTTACGAAATTTGTGTTATTACTCTTCGTCTTCATTCTGGCGTACAATAACGTGCCGGAATGCGTCTTCGCTGATACGGAAAATACGGTCTAGTTCCGCAGGACCCGCGTTATCAGAGACAAACTGCATCAGAACATATAGTCCTTCGCGTCGTTTGCTGATAGGGTAAGCCAACTGGCGGCGACCTCTATCCCATTTGCCAATTTCGCTCACCTCTCCTCCTCCGTCGGTGACGACCTTGCTATACTTCGCCATAATGGCGTTCAAAGTCTCTTCATCTACATCGGCGTCTACGATGAACATGGCTTCGTAGTGGCGCATCACTTCTCACCTCCCCTCGGTCAGGATAGCGTCCCTTTTTACAGGATGACGCTTCGGGCTTCGGGCTCGCCGAAGCGGGAAGATAGGGACGACGTATCGCCCCCGAACGCGCAAAAGCGCGTTTAGTCTCTCTTCAATTAGACGGGCTATTATACCCTAACCTACCTTGCTTGGGGGAAAATAGAGCGTAGAAAACGAAGAAAAACGGCGATAAACCCGCTTTTCAGACACGTCCTCGCCTCCCTAACCTCTCCTTGTCCTTCGGAAAGGGAGAGGTTAGGGAGATTCAGAGGAAGTAGATAGAGTAGACCTCTTGCATAAGTCTGGGTAAAAATGCTATTCCGTAGGAATGTTGTGCACAACCACCCAATCCTACAAACCGGATGCCTTCAAACGACTGGTTGGCATCTCCCCAGAGACCTTCGATTTGATGTTGGAGGTCTTGCGCATACTCGCCGAGAGGTATCGCAACCGAAAGAAGAGATTCGGACTACGATTTAACCTTATCGCCGCTATTTGTAACCTCGAAATACTAACCTAGACTTATGCAAGAGATCTATTCAGTTTCACCATATTATTGAGGTTTCGGCTCGCCTGCCCGTTTTGTATTAGGTCGAGAATGAGCGTGCGTATTCTATCCTAATCAGCGAAAAGCGCTTTGGTTTGCCACAACTCTATGCGTTTCAAAAAGCGCTCCATCTCCATAAAATCAACCTCTCAACCGCTAAATCACGCTCACTTGCGAGTTATCGCCGAGCATGAAGCGATAGGCGCGAGGCTTGCGGTCATCGCGGCGCACCTCTACGTCCCTGCCGAGCAGGCTGTCCTCCATGCGCCCCCCGATGTTCAGAACCCTGCTACCCTCCAGCAAAATACTATGCTCCACTTCGCTAGCGACCACCTTCGCGCCGTCCTGAATACTCGTGAAGGGCCCGATATAAGCGTCCTCGATGTGGCAGTTCTCCCCGATAATAACGGGACCGCGTATCTCGCTACGAATGACCTGCGTACCCGCCCCAATATGAACGCGCCCCTGAATCTGTGAAGCGTCGTCCACGTTACCCAGAATACTACGCTCTTGCGTCTCTAATAGCAGGCGATTCGCCTCTAGCAAGTCCTCTAGCCGCCCCGTGTCCTTCCACCAGCCCTGAATAACGTGTGAGCGGACGTTGTAGCCCGTCGTGATAAGGCTCTGAATCGCGTCCGTGATTTCGTATTCGCCGCGCGTGGAGGGCTTTAGCGACGCTATCGCCTCCCACACCGTTTTGTCGAACATATAGACCCCGACGAGCGCGAGGTCGCTTTTCGGCTCTTTGGGTTTCTCTACGAGGCGTACTACTCTATCGCCCTCCAACTCCGCGACACCGAACTCCTGCGGGTTTTTGACGTGCGCGAGCAGTATCTGAGCGTTGGGTTGGTCGCGCTCAAACTCGCGCACGAGGGGCGCTATACCGTCCTTTACGAGGTTATCGCCAAGATAGACCACGAAGGGCGAATCTTGCAGATACCCCTGCGCGGTTCCTACGGCGTGCGCGAGTCCGAGCGGCGCGGACTGCGGGATATAGGTGAGGTTCACCCCAAACCGCGAACCGTCGCCGCACGCCCTCTCAATCTCCGCGCCTGTGTCGCCTGTCACAATTCCGATGTCGGTAATACCCGCGTCGCGCATCCACTCGATTCCAAAAAAGAGAATCGGTTTGTTGGCGACGGGAACCAGTTGTTTTGCGCTGGTATAGGTGATGGGGCGCAGACGAGTGCCGCGCCCTCCGCTGAGGATAAGCCCCTTCATTGGCGGTTCTCTTTCGCTAGTGTGTTTAGTGAGCGCCCCGCAGTTTTGCAAAGGCGGCTTGAACCAACGCCGCAACATCGTGGGGCGTATCGGCGACGGGAACGCCCGCCGCTTCAAGGGCGGCGACCTTGCCCTGCGGAGTTCCTGTTTTGCCGGAGATTATCGCGCCAGCGTGTCCCATACGTTTGCCGGGAGGCGCGGTGCGCCCGCCGATAAAGCCGACGACAGGCTTTGTGATGGAGGCTCTGATGACCGCCGCGCCCTCTTCTTCATCGCTACCGCCGATTTCGCCCACCATAACAATGACTTGGGTATCGGGGTCGGCTTCAAAGAGCGGGAGAACGTCCTTGAAGGTCGTGCCAATCATGGGGTCGCCGCCAATGCCAACCGCGCTAGTCTGCCCGAAGCCAGCGCGAGTCAGTTCGTCCGCAATCTCGTAGGTGAGGGTTCCGCTACGCGAAACCAGCCCCACCGAGCCGGGCATGAAGATGCTACCGGGAATAATCCCGACCTTGCACTTGCCGGGGCTGATAAGACCGGGACAGTTGGGCCCAATAAGGCGGGTTCCCGGATGCGCGTCCACTATCGCGTTTACGCGAATCATGTCCATATTGGGAACGTTTTCGGTGATACAGACCACCAGTTTGATACCCGCGTAGATAGCCTCTACGATAGCGTCTGCGGCGTTCAGTTTCGCAGGAACGAAGATACAGGAGGTGTTCGCCCCTGTCGCCGCTACCGCCTCTTTCACGCTGTTATATACGGGCACGCCCTGCGTCGTCTGCCCGCCCCGCCCCGGAGTGACCCCCGCAACGATTTTCGTGCCATACTCCAACATCTGCCCCGTGTGAAATCCGCCGTCGCGCCCTGTGATTCCCTGTACCACCACGCGGGTGTTCTCATCAATCAAAATACTCATCTGTTAATTGGCTCCATCCAAAAAGTGTTATCTGTTACGGGAACTAAGCCCCTTCGTCATCATCTTCGTCATCCTCAACGCCCGCTCTCCAGTCATACGTCAAATCTACATCCAAAACCATCGGCTCGCCATCTGCGTCGAAGAACCCTTCGTCCTCTGCGTATATGATACCCTCTCCCCACTCGGCGAGAGTGCGTAGAACCACATCAATCGCGCCCCATGCCGGGTGGTTGTCGTCGGAGAGTAGAGCGGGTAGCGTATCGAGCGTGTAGAATGTTTTCGCGCTCTCCAAAGCCACATCCACCAGAAGTTTGCCGCCCGACATCGGTAGGGCTTTCGCCTCTTTGGATACGAGTTTCAGCAGGTCTTCGGCTTCCGTCTCCTGCCCGATGATCCACTTTTCTAAAAAAATGACATCGTGGAGTTCTGGTTTTTGCCAGCGCAAAAATGCGGTATCCCAGTCAGGCGACAGCAAATCCTCTACGGTAGCGTCTCCTGCAATGCGTACCCCGAAGGTCGTCGGAAACCCTGCGTCCTGTAGCGCCTCATGGAGCGCCTGCAACGGAATTCCGTCTTTTCTCTGCCCTATCACGATTAACGGCGCTGTCTCCAAAGTCGTATCGCCCTCTCTCTTGAAATTAGTCCCCTATCATTTTGACATACGCGCCCCTATAAACGGACTCTTTCCCTCGAAAAAGGGAGGGAATAGGAAAAGCCTCCACTATTCTAAAACAACTATTTTTCTGCCAAAACGTTTAGAATCAGCGTCTTCCGCGCCAAAACGCCTATTTCAGAGGTACTCTATCCTATCGTTGCCATCTAATCCAACCCTCTGTCTAAAGAGACAGCGCGGCTTTAGAAAAAATTCGCCCCGCCTGTAACCCTTTCATAACGCGCCCCGTCTAAAGCCCGAACAGTCTCCCCGTTCAACGGTCTCCTTTGGAAAGCGGACGCGCCCAAGAAGGAGACCGCCAAAGTCTCTTCATAAAAGGAGCGAACTCAAAATGAAACACTCGTTACTGCGTCGTAGCAGTCTCATCCTAACACTGGGGATAGCGCTTTTGGGAAGCGCTTTTCGAGCGGAGGCGCAGGGATTTTTCGTTCCTGAGAGCCGCTTTCCCGGCGGTCGCCCCATCGCAATCTACCCTATCTACGTGAAAAACATCCACGTACGCACCCACATTAAAGAGGCTATCGCTGAAACTACGCTAGAGCAGACCCTCGTGAACGACAGCGACATAGAGCAGGAGGGAACCTTCCTCTACCCGCTACCCGAAGGCGCTACGCCCACCGCGTTCAGCATGACCGTCGGGGATAAGACGATGGAGCCGCGTATACTCCACAAAGACGAGGCGCGCGGAGTCTACGAGAGTATCGTTCGTCGGCGTAGAGACCCCGCCCTGCTAGAGTATGTGGGGCGCGACCTTGTGCGCGTCAGCGTCTATCCTATCCCCGCGCATGGCGAACGCCTGATACGTATGCGCTATACCGAGATTTTGAAGCCGGAAAATGGGATGCGAAAGTACGCCTACCCCCTCTCCACCTCCCGATTCGCGAGCAGACCGGTGGGAACGATGACGGTAGACCTCACGATTGAGACGAACTCCGCCCTCAAAAACGTCTACTCGCCCTCGCACAACGTCTCTATTCGCAGACCGGACGAGCGAACCGCCACCCTCTCATGGGAGGGGCAGAACATAGCGGACGACAGCGACCTACGGATATTTTTCAGCACAAGCGACGACGAAATAGGTCTCTCCCTACTCACCTATCGCACAGGCGACGAGGGCGGCTACTTCATGCTACTCGCCTCGCCGCGTGTCACCATCCCCAAAAATCGCGTGATACCCAAGCAGGTGGTCTTCGTGCTGGATAGAACCGGCTCCATGTCCGGCGAGAAAATCGTGCAGGCGCGGAAGTCTATGCTCTTCTGCCTGAACTCGCTCCACCCGGAAGACCGCTTCTCCGTTATCACCTTTAACGAATCGCCCGACCTCTTTTCTCGCAGACTGGAACCCGCTACCGCAGAGAATATCCAGAAGGCGCGGAAGTTTGTGGAGGGCGTGGAGGCTTCCGGCGGAACCAACATAGACGAAGCCCTTCATGCAGGGCTGAAACTGCTGGAGAACGAGCGCGGACGGCAGAAGATGGTCGTCTTTATGACGGATGGGCTTGCCACCGTCGGTGAAACCAATATCGAGACGATACTACAACACGTCCGACAGCAGAACGGTACGCTTAACCTCGCGCAAGGCGAGGGAGTCCGCCCCGCCGGACTGCGAGAGCCGGAGGGCGCGGGAGCGCGTATCTTCTGCTTCGGGGTCGGCTACGATGTGAACGTTCCCTTCCTCGACAGGTTAGGGCAACAGAACAAGGGCGACTCCGACTTCGTGAAGCCTGCGGAGGACATTGAGGTAAAGGTGAGTAGTTTCTTCTCGAAGGTGAGTTCGCCCATTCTCTCCAATCTGCAAGTGAACTTCGAGGGCGCGGAGGTCTACGATGTCTTCCCCAAGACCTATCCCGACCTGTTCAAAGGCTCTCAACTCGTGATAACGGGGCGTTTTCGGGGGGATGGGCATGGGCTAGTGCGCCTCTCCGGGCTTGCCAACGACACGAAAGAGAGTTTCAAACTCGCCACGAACTTCGGCGGCGAAGATAACCGCAACGCCTTCCTGCCGCGTGTCTGGGCGATGCGTAAAATCGGCTGGCTCGTAGACCAAGTGCGCCTCTCCCCGCACCCTGAAGCCAACAAGGAGTTGCTAGACGAAATTGTCCGCCTCTCGCAGAGCTACGGAATCATCACAGAGTACACCTCGTTCCTCGTGGACGAGCGAGAGGGTATCCGACTCGGCTACCGCGATGGTAGCGGTAACATGAGGAAATTATCGGAGGAAGACCGTCTTAATGTGCGAAAAGAGGTCGCGCAACGCGCTATTCAGTTCGGGCTACAGGGAGAGGGCGCAACGAACCAGAGCCTCCGCGCTAAAATCTACAACAACAACGACAAGATGATAGCCCGCGGACAGACAAACAGCGTACAAGAGTACCTTTCCGATGCTGATGGCTCCCTTAGTGTCGGGCGTTTTTCTCGCGTTGGCGGCGCGGGTGGCGGCACAGGCGGAGGAGGTAGCGGAACTGGAGGCGGCGGAACTGGCGGAGCGGGGCGCGCAGGAAGCCCGCCAGCCGGTATGATGGGCGGCATGGCGTCTAAGTCTCCCAGTTTGATGGTCGGTAGGGCGAAACAGAGAGGCGGTAAGGCGGGACAGAATGGCATAGGTATTCTCGGACTGCTCGCTGATAGCGGAAATGAAGTAGGGGCGCAAGCCGTCGCAGGGAAGACCTTCTACCTACAGAAGAACAACCAGTGGCAAGACCACGCCTACGACGCGAAAAAGCAGAAACTCGTCTCTATTCGCGCCTTTAGCGACGCGCACTTCGCGCTCATTCGCGCCGTGCCGAAACTCTCCGACTACTCCACCGTCGGTAGCGATGTGATTGTCACGCTCGGCAAAAACGCCGTGCTTATCACCGAAGCGGGCAAGGACGCAAAGGAGAAACTGACCGAGAGCGAAATTCGCGACCTTATTGCGAAGTAGGCGGACGAGGCTCTTTCGCCTCAGTATGTGAAAAGAGAGCGGGTCTTCTAGTTGTGAACTAGAAGACCCGCTCTCTTTTTGACCTGTTTCGGGTTTAGGGGGGCAGTGCGAAAGCCATTTACGCCTCTTCCCGCTCTCCGCCTACCGCCATTCCAATCCAGTAACTCTCCGTAAGAAGGTACTTTCGGGCTACATTTCGCACCTCTTCCGCAGTTGTCGCCTCTACGCGCCGCAGGTACTCCTCTGGTTCATCCAGCGGCAGACCGTACACGGCAATCATGGCGAGTTCCCCCGACTGCGAGGCGAAAGTCTGCCGCCCAATCAGGTATTCGCCCTGTAAGGAGGCTTTCGCGGATGCCAACTCCTCCGCGCTCACCAGTTCGTTACGCAACTTATCGCACTCTTGCAGAAGCAGGTCGCGCGCTTTGTCCGCATTTTCGGGGGCGGTGGAGGTGTACGTAACGACGTTACCCGCATCCTGCCGCGTTCGATGGAAGCAGGAGACGTGGTAGGCGAGGGAGTTTTCGCCGCGCACGGTTCGGAAGAAGCGCCCGCCCATACCCGACGCTATCTCCGTCAAAACATCTAGCGCGGGGCGCTCTTCGGCGTGTAGAGTCGCGCCCGGAAAGGCGATAGCCGTCGCCGTCTGCTGTTTGCCCGTATGCTGAACCTTCGCGAAGGGCGCGGAAATCTCTTGAAATGCGGGCAGGGAGGAGAAGGGGTCTTCCTGTTCGGGCGCATTCGGGAGTAGTCCCTCAAAGAGCGAAATCGCCTCCGTCTCCGAAATATCGCCTGTTATCCCCACATAGAGGTTATCGGCGTGAACAAACCGCCTGCGCCACTCCCGTACATCCTCAGGGGTCATAGAGGCTACCGCCTCCGCCAGACCGTTAGAGGGCAAGCCGTAGGGGTGCGCCTCCCCAAAGCAGGCGCTCGCCGCTAAGTCCATCGCCACGCTTCCGATGCTGTCCTGCTGTCTGCGAATATCGGAGGCTATCGCCAGTTTCTCTCGCTCCACCTCTTCCAGCGGGAAGGTCGGCTCCGCGAGAACCTCCGCGAGATAGGCGAAGCCCTCCCTCAGTCTGTTCCGCTTGATTTTGAGGCTATAGCCGAAGTAGTCCGCGCCGAGGCTCGTTCCAATACCGGAGCCAAGCCCCTCAATTCCGTTTGCAATCTCTTCCGCTGTGTGGCATTTTGCGCCCTTTACGCTCGACTTCAGAAGCAGATTGGTGATACCCGCGTTATCGCGAGTCTCGCACCGTTTCCCGCCCCGAAATAGGACGTTCATAGAGATAAAAGGCAAATCATCTCTGCGCTTATAGAGGAGTTTGCCGCCAGAGGGTAGCGTGATTTCCGTCGGTTTCGCGCTTGCGTCGGCTTTTCCTTGCGACTCCTCAAGCGTGAGCGCGACGCTACATAGCGCCGCCTCTGTATCCTTCGCCGAGCGCTCAGGCAGTTCTAGGGTTTTGGGCAGATACTCCATCAGGGAGGCGCGTTCCAGTTGCAGGTAGGTCTGCGCGACGCGCTGAATGTCACGCGGCGTAACCGCCTCCATCTCGTCTATAAACTTATCGGCGAGACGGTAGCCGCCCATCGCCTCATAAGCCGCGAGGGTTCTCGCCATCCCCATCGCCTCCTCTTGGCTACTAAGTCGGCGAGACTCGATGCGCGTCTTCACGCGGTTCAGTTCGTCCTCCGAAACCAGCGTCTCCTGTACGCGCCGTATCTCTTCCCAGAGCGCGGTCTCGACAGCGAGAGGGTCTTCAAGAAGCGACTCCGCCCCGACGCGAAACAGCCCCATCTGAGTAAAGCCTTCGTAGGAAGCCCACGCCGAACTTGCGATTTGCAACTCCTCTTTTAGTCTGCGGTAGAGTCGCGCCGAGCGCCCATCGCTGAGTATCGAACTGAGAAGCGCAAGAGTGGTAGCGTCGGGATGTAACTCGTGGGGGGCGTGGAAAGCGAACGCCGCCAGCCTCTGCCGCGTCTCGCCCTGCATACGCTGAAACCGAAACTCGCCCATAGCCGTCTCCACAGGCGAAAACTCGGAGGTGTAACTCTCCGTTGGCATCCTGCCCCAGTAGTCGCGAATTAACTCCGATACCCGCGCTGTGTCAAAATCCCCGACAAGGCAGAGAACCATGTTATCCGGGCGGTAGTAGGTCTGTGTAAACTCTACAAGGTCGTCGCGGGTGAAACTCTGTAGCGTTTCAGGGTGTCCCATACGCCAACGCCGCAGGCGGTGCGTGTCGAAGGCGAGCGTGTTCAGGCTCTCTATCAGCATAGCGCTGGGGTTGTCGCGCTTTTGCAGGCTCTCCTGTACGATAACCTCTATCTCTTTTTCTAGTTCGCCCGAATCGAACAGCGAATTCTGTATGCTGTCGGCATGAACTTCGAGGGCGCGTTGTAGGTGGACGCTCGGAACGACTACATAGTAGGAGGTCTCCTCATAGTAGGTTCCGGCGTTCACGTAGCCGCCTAAATCTTTTATCTCTCGCGCTATCTGCTCCTGCTCCGGTCTTGAGGGCGTTCCCTTGAACATCATGTGCTCCACAACGTGCGCGATTCCATTCCATCTATCCGATTCATTGAAGTAGCCCGCCTTAACGTGAACATTGATGGCGGTCACAGGGGAGGCGTGGCTCTCTTTCAATAAAACGATGAGACCGTTGGGGAGTGTGAGGCGCGTAACGCCGGAAGTCAGCGAGGGAAGGCTTGAAGACATTCTGCTTAGAATCCTTTCAGGGTACAATCAATGCAATCTACCTCTAGGAGTATACACCTTGCCTTGCGTTATTCGTTCCGTAAACCGAAACGATTTGTCCCTCATCGCTCGTATGAACCGACATCTTATCGAAGATGAGGAGAGTCGGAACCCTATGACCCTGCTAGAGCTGGAGGCGCGGCTGGCGCGTTGGATGGGCGAAGGGCAGGTAATTTGCCTCTTTGAGGAGAACAGCGAACCCTTTGGCTACTGCATCTATAGCGTTTTCCCCGACAACTATTTTCCAGAACTTCCCGTCGCCTACATCCGCCATCTCTTTATTTCTAGAGAGCGCCGCAGAGAGGGGTTAGGCAAAGAAGCCCTTGAGTGTCTTATTGAGACGCGCTTTCCCGCCCAGTGCCGCGTAACCCTAGATGTTTTAGCGACAAACACGGGCGGAGCGCATTTCTGGAAAAAGATGGGCTTTACGCCCTACAGTCTAAGCCTTGTGCGCGTGAAAGGTCTGGGGCAAGGTTGACGAAACGGCGCGAACGTTCTATAATTCCAGTATCATAAACTCTCGCAGAGGAGGCTAATCACTATGCCAGTGCGAATAGGACTGCTCGGAAGCGGTTTCGTCTCTAACTTCTACATGGAGGGGCTAAGGCACGTCAGCAATTGGGAGGTAGCGGTAGTCGCTTCGCCCAACCTCGAAAACGCCCAGAAGTTCGCTACAAAGTGGAGTATCCCCGAAACCTCTAACGACCTCTACGGCGTTATCAAGCGCAAAGACCTCGACCTTATTATTCTCGGCGTGCCGAACTACGTTCATAAAGACCTTGCAATCGCCTGCGCCCGCGCCGAGAAGCCGATGGTCTGCACGAAGCCGCTAGGACGTAACCGCCATGAGGCGAAGGAGATGCTGGACGCGGTTCGCGCCGCCGGCGTGATGAATGGCTACGCGGAGACGGAGGTGTTCAGTCCCGCCGTCGTCAAGGCGCGTG
This sequence comes from uncultured Chthonomonas sp., assembly GCA_903821495.1. Taxonomy (GTDB): domain Bacteria; phylum Armatimonadota; class Chthonomonadetes; order Chthonomonadales; family Chthonomonadaceae; genus CAIJLM01. The sequence continues at coordinate 11,359 of CAIJLM010000431.1, forward strand.
AGTTCATAACGCGAGGCGGTATTGGCAAGGTGATAACCATCCGTTCGCGAGAGGCGCACGCGGGACCTCATAAAGACTGGTTTTGGCAGAAGGAGTTGACGGGGGGCGGCGCTATGCTTGACATGGGTTGCCACACTATTGAGGCGGCGCGGTACTTCATCGGCAAAGAGAACCCCGTCGTGGAGGTTATCGCGTGGGGCGACCTGCTCTATCATCACGATAAGACCAATGCGGAAGACAACGCCATGATGATGATTCGCTTTGAGGGCGGGCAGGTGGCTATCAGCGAACTGAGTTGGGTAGCGCGAGGTGGCTTGGACTTGCGGAACGAGGTGTATGGCACGGAGGGAACCATCTTCACTGACATTACCCGCGAAACGCCTATCAAGGTCTTCTCGCGTCCCGGAGCGGGCTACGTGGTGGAGAAGGCGGACACAGAGACGGGGTGGCTCTTCCCGCCTGTAGACGAGGCTTGGACTTACGGATACAGTGAAGAGATGCGTCACTTCACCGAATGCGCCGCCAACGGGACTACGCCCCGCGAAACCTTCGAGGACGGCTATATCGTGAACTGCGTCCTCGATGCGGCTTACGAATCTATGAAGACAAAGCGGTGGGAGCGCATTCAGTACGCGGAATAGGCGCTTTTTTGCGCGGCGCGGGAACCAAATCGCCCCGCGCCTCCGAAACTAGAGGGGAGCCTCTTATCTCAAGAATGGAACTAACCTGAATGCGTCCTTGCCTCACCGTGCTACTACCCGTATACAACGAACGCGCTACGGTTGTCCCCCTCCTTGAACGGGTATGCGCCGTCCCCGTCGAAAAGCAGGTAATCCTTGTGGACGACTGCTCCACAGATGGAACGCGAGAGGTTTTGGAATCGGAGGTAGCGGGCAAGTTCCCCGATGTAGAGATACTCTACCACGACAAAAATCAGGGGAAGGGCGCAGCGATTCGGACGGCGATACCCCACGCCAGAGGGCTGTACTGCATTGTACAGGATGGCGACCTCGAATACGACCCCCAAGACTACCTCGCGATTCTAGAGGCGTTCAAGCAGGACGGCGTGCAGATTGTCTACGGTTCGCGCTTCCTCAAAGGCTACCCGAATATGCGCCTCCCCAACAGGATAGTCAATATCCTGCTTGCGTGGATGGTGCGCTTCTTCTTTGGTAGCCCCATGACCGATGAGGCGACCTGCTACAAAGCCTTCCAGACCGAACTACTACAGAGCGTCCCGCTTCAGTGTCAGCGCTTTGAGTTCTGCCCCGAAGTCACCGCAAAAGTCCTGCGGCGCGGGCATCGTATCGTAGAAGTCCCCATACGCTATGAAGCGCGAAGCCTCGCGGAAGGCAAGAAGATTCGCTGGACGGACGGCGTTATGGCGATTTGGACGCTGGTTAAGTTCCGATTCGTGAAGTTTTAATTTCGCGTATTGGGGAGGGCGGATGTGGAAACAAGCCGCCTACGGGAGGTAGGGTATTGATAGCCATACTGGAGGATGATGAGCGTCGGCAACAAGAGATGAAGCGGCTACTGGCGACATGGTTCCCTGAGCGTAACTTCATCTTCTTCGACAATGCGCCGGACACGATAGTCTGGCTTGTAGAGAATCTCGCCCATGTATCCCTCCTCTGTCTGGATCACGACCTGGGGGCTTCTCGCATACGCGATGGCGAGCGGTTCGAGCCGGGCGTAGGCAGAGATGTCGTGAACTTTCTGGCGGACAGAACGCCGCGCTTTCCCGTCATAGTCCACTCCAGCAACCCCATCGCCGCGCCTGGCATGATATACGCTCTTGAGGCAGGTAGTTGGAGCGTGGTTCGGGTGGTTCCTTTCGATGACCTAGAGTGGTTAGCAATATCGTGGCTAAAGGCAGTGACCGCCGCAATCGAAACATCTCCCTCCGTTCCCAATTACGATGAAGCCTCTACAGGCAAACTGCGTTAGCGCTACGTCGCCTCCTGTGTGCATATTTTCGCCCGTCCTTGTGGAGAATTAGGCAACGCTCTTGTTTTGCAAAACGCGGAGGCTATGGTATACTCTATAGTATAGATACCTAATCTCTCGAATGCGCCTCTCGCTTGTGGAACCGCGAGGGGTTCTGTGCAAGGAAAGAACATTGTCCGCCAACGCAACCCCCAACAACCAGCCCCCGCAGTGGGTGCATCTCAACGGAAAACTCACGCCAAAACAGGACGCGAGCATCTCCATCTACGACCATGGCTTTCTCTATGGCGACGGGGCGTTTGAAGGGATTCGCGTCTACAACGGAAACATTTTTCGCCTTGACGGTCATCTCGCTCGTCTCTATCGCTCCGTGCAGGCGATGGGCATCGCCCTCAATGTAACGCAAGAGGCGCTTAAAGAGAGAGTTCTGGAGACCGTTCGCGCCAATCAGCACAGGCAGGGCTACATCCGCCTGAGCGTGTCGCGGGGCGTAGGGCTAGGGCTAGACCCCAAGCATCTCCGTTCCGAGTCCACTGTCGTTATCTCCACCGAGCAACTCAGCCTCTACTCGCAAGAGATGTACGAGAAGGGGTTAATTACGATAACCGCCTCCACCCGCGTCCCCCCCTCCTGCTGTATAGACCCGCAGGTGAAGTCGCTGGGGCGCTATATCAACAATATCAACGCCAAGATGGAGGCGAACCGCGTGGGCGCAGGAGAAGCCCTCATGCTCAACATGGAGGGCTACGTCGCCGAGGCTACGGGCGATAACATCTTCCTTGTTCGCAACGGAGTTCTCTCCACCCCCTCCTCGCATCAGGGCGCTCTGCCCGGTATCACGCGGGCGGTAGTGATAGAACTCGCCAAAGAGCTAGGCATACCCTTCCATGAGGACGTATTCACCCTCTACGACGTGTACAACGCCGACGAAGCCTTCCTTACCGGAACCGCCGCCGAAGTGATTGCGATGGTGCAGTGCGATGGGCGCGACATAGGTAACGGCAAGCCGGGCAAAACGACAAACTGTCTCATCAAAGGGTTCCGCGAACGAACGGGAACCGACGGGACGAAAATTTAGACAGGTCGTCGCGTTCCGCCCCTTTTTGGAGTGCGGAACTTTTTCTGGATACCAACAATATAAGTATATAGGGTCTCGCTAATGCGATGCCTACAATTTATCAGCGGAAACCAATCACCGCTGATAGGCGTGCGAACTCGATGAAACGCTTCCCCTGACTTACAGGGACTGCTTAGAGGAGCCAGAACCATGTGGCAACGATTTACGGAAAGAGCAAGGCGCGTTGTCTTTTTTGCTCAAGAAGAGGCAGGTCGTCTCGGCGAAAGTTATGTTTCGACGGAACACCTTCTTCTCGGTCTCGTCCGAGAGCATGACAGCGTAGCGGCGCGTATTCTCGATAGAATGGGCGTTTCGTTGGGGCGAATTCGGAGCGAAATAGAGCGCTCCGTCACTCGCGGCGAAGGGCGGCATGGGCAAGATATGCAACTGACCCCGCGCGCCAAGCGAGTTATTGACCTTGCCTACGACGAAGCGCGTCAACTCTCCAACAACTATATCGGCACCGAACATCTAATGCTCGGTCTGATTCGCGAGGGCGAAGGACTCGCAGGGCGAGTTCTTGCAAAACTCGGCGTAGACCTTGAACGCACTCGGCACGAAGTGCTTGCGCTTCAAGACAGCGAAGGGAGCGGTAGCGCCACGACTCACACTCCACAAAAACAACGCAGAAGCCAAACGCCCACCCTCGACGAGTTCGGGCGAGACTATACGGAACTAGCGCGACAGGATAAACTCGACCCCGTGGTTGGTCGCGCCACCGAAATAGAGCGCGTCGTGCAAATCCTGAGCCGACGCACTAAAAACAACCCCGTCCTACTTGGCGAACCCGGCGTAGGCAAAACCGCCATTGCAGAGGGACTCGCGCAACGAATCATCTCTGGCGACATCCCCGACACCCTTAAAGACAGGCGCATTGTGGCGCTTGACCTCGCGGGTCTCGTTGCGGGAACCAAGTATCGCGGCGAATTTGAAGAGCGTATGAAGCGCGTGATGGACGAGGTTCGCAAAGCGCAAGGCGAGGTCATCCTCTTCATCGACGAACTGCATACTTTGGTAGGCGCAGGGGCGGCGGAGGGCGCGATAGACGCTTCTAACATCATGAAGCCCGCTCTCGCGCGCGGCGAACTACAGTGCGTGGGCGCAACCACGAACGACGAGTTCCGCAAATACATCGAACGAGATGCGGCGCTACAACGACGCTTCCAGCCCGTTAAGGTGAGCGAACCCACGCCCGAAGAGACCGTAGAAATCCTGCAAGGGCTTCGCGAACGCTATGAGAACCACCACCGCGTCAAAATTACCGACGAGGCGCTTGAAGCCGCCGCAAATCTCGCGCATCGCTACATTACAGACCGCTTCTTGCCCGACAAAGCCATCGACCTGATTGACGAAGCCTCCAGCCGCGTCCGTTTGCAGTACGCCATGCCGCCGCAAGAGTTGCGGCTAGCGAAGCAGAAGCTGAAAGCGATTGAGCAGGAGATTCGCGCCATTGTAAACCACGACCGCTGGAACACCGCGCCTGACAACCTGCAAGACCGCAAAGCGGAGTTAGAGCAGTCTATCGAAGACCTCGAACTAGAGTGGAACAGCAAACGCGAAAGCATGACCCGCACCGTTGGCGAGGAAGAGATAGCCAACATCGTGCAGAGTTGGACGGGCATTCCCGTGAAGCGCCTCGTCGAAACAGAGAGCCTGAAGCTTCTCCGCATGGAGGACGAAATCCACAAGCGGATTATCGGGCAACACGAAGCCATTGGCGCGGTCAGTCGAGCCGTGCGCCGTGCAAGGTCTGGCATGAAAGACCCCAAGCGCCCGATGGGAACCTTCCTCTTTTTGGGCCCCACCGGAACCGGAAAGACCGAGTTGGCGCGCGCTCTTGCGGCGTTTCTCTTCGACAACGAGCAGAACCTCATTCGTATTGACATGAGCGAGTATATGGAGCGGTTCGCGGTCTCTCGTCTCGTAGGCGCTCCTCCCGGGTATGTGGGCTACGATGAGGGCGGGCAACTGACCGAAGCCGTGCGCCGCAATCCCTACTCCGTCGTTCTTCTGGACGAAATAGAGAAGGCGCACCCCGATGTCTTCAACATCCTTCTGCAAATCGCGGAAGATGGTCGCCTCACCGACAGTCAAGGGCGCATTGTAGACTTCAAGAACACCGTTCTGATAATGACGGGCAACATCGGTTCAAGCTCCATCACTCCCGGTAGGGGCATGGGCATTCGCACCGATAACCAACGGCGCGGGCCCGACGAGGTAAAGGCGCAAGAGGCGGTTAAGAACCGCGTTATGGAGGAGGTGAAGAAGACCTTCCGCCCAGAGTTCTTGAACCGTATAGACGAGGTGGTTGTCTTCCAACCTCTCACCAGAGAAGAGATTCTGCAAATCGTAGACATCATGATGGCGCGTGTGAACAAGCAGGTGCAGACGCAAGGCTATGTTCTGGAGACCTCGCAGGAGGTGCGCGAATATATCGCGACAGAGGGCTTCGACCCTGCGCTCGGAGCGCGTCCGCTTCGCAGAGCCGTACAGCGGCTTATCGAAGACCCGCTCTCGGAAGAGGTGCTACGCGGAACTTTCCGCTTTGGCGATACGCTTCGCGCTGAGATGGAAGAGGGTAAAGTCGTCTTTAGGAAAGCCGAAAAGATTGATGAAGGTCTTCCCCTCGCCGATGTTCTGATTGACGATTCGGGGCTTCCCCCTCTGGAAGTGTCCTCCACGCTTATTGAGTAGAGACGCTTGAAAGCCGAAACGCCCTCTCTGGTTTCAGAGAGGGCGTTTCTATCTGCGCCCTTGACAAAAATACCGCCCCTCTC
>CAIJLM010000432.1 GCA_903821495.1 uncultured Chthonomonas sp.
AGCCAAACCTATAGGTCAGGTCTTTCTCCCGAATCGGGAGAAGGATGTCCGAAGGACAGGATGAGGGCGGGTCAAGGCGGAAGGCTTCCATCATCGGCATTCGCCTCTCTCCGTTTCGGGGAGAGGTTGGAGAGGGGGTGCAATCACCCGCCCTTGACAAAACAGAAGACCTGTGGTATAATACACCCAACACAAAATTGACCCGATAACTACATAGTATTTGGCTACTAGGCAGCCCGCTATTGTTCGCTGAAAACGCGAACAATGGCGGGTTTTTTTGTGTTTTCGGAGCGGAGGCAGACCATGAGAGAGCGAAAAGAGGTGAGTCTTGCGGAGTTTGTCGAGAAGACCGCCTATCTGAAACTAGACCCCTGGCAGAACAACCTCTGCGAGTGGCTACAGTGGGTGAAGGAGGATAAGGGGCTGCGTTGGCTTATACACGCCCCGCCTCAATCAGGAAAAAGCGTCATTCTGTCCCAACGCCTACCAGCGTGGATACTCGGATTTCAGCCGGAACTGCGTATCAAACTGGCTTGCTACAACATCGCGCACGCCACCCGGTTCAGCAGAACCTCCCGCGAACTGATGGAATCCGAAGACTACGCAGAGATGTTTCCAGACGAGCTATCCCGACTAGCGAAAACCGCGAAGACCCAAGAGGAGTGGAGTACGCTGGCGAGAGAGCGGGCGAGAGACAGCCAGCCGAGCCTGAAAGCCCTCGGTTTGATGACCGGATTTGTGGGGCAGGGCGCGGATTTACTCATCATAGACGACCCCTACGCCTCCCCGCAAGATGCCTATTCGGAGGTGATTCGCGACTCTGTATGGACGTTCTGGGCGGACTCGGCGAAGCCCAGACTGAACCCAGACGCAAACGTCATCGTCATGTTTCACCGCTACCACCTAGACGACCTCGCAGGAAGACTGATGCGTGAAGAGGGCTTGATAGAGAACGGCGGCAAGTGGCAACTGCTTCGCTACGCCGCCATTGCCGACGGCGAGGGGCACGACCCCATAAAAAGACCCGTTGGCGAAAAGCTGTCGCCGCGCATGGACGATGCCTTTCTCGAAGAACAACAGCGCAACTCGGCGGTCTGGCTAGGGCAGTTTCAGGGCGTTCCGATATCGCGGACGGGTTCGTTTTTTCGCGCCGATAAGTTTGAGATAGTCGACGACGCGCCGGAAGGGCTTCCCGTCTGTAGAGGGTGGGATATGGCGGCGACAGAGGGGAGCGGCGACTATACGGCGGGCGTGAAGATGGCGGGACCCGACGCTTACGGCTACTTCTATGTGCTAGATGTTCAGCGCGGACAGTGGAGTACAGACCGCCGCAACCGCGTGATTCGGGAGGCGGCGGAGCGGGATGGAGAGGTCTGCTGGATACGCGGAGCGCAAGACCCCGGTAGCGCGGGCGTAGATTCTGCGCGGGCGTTTCGGCATCTGTTGGCGGGGTATTTGGTGCAGACGGAGCGGGTTTCGGGAGCGAAGGAGGTGAGAGCCGACCCTCTGAGTTCCCGTATCAATTCGGGCGATGTTCGTCTTGTTCGGGGGGGCTGGAACCGCGACTTTATCGAGGAGTTTCGAGCGTTTCCGAGAGGGCGGCACGATGACCAGATAGACGCGGCGGCGGACGCTTTTACCGTGCTGGCAAGGCGGACGCGAATTCGCGTGGGGAGAGTTGCGATATGAGAATTTTGAAAAAACTTGTCGAAGCGAGTAGGAAAGCCTTCTCAGGCGGCGATTGGGTAGATAGCGGACTGCCCGGAAACATCGCGTCTTCGCGACGCACATTTGCGATTATGGGAACAAGCGTCAACTGGAGCGAGATGGCGGGGGGCTTGGAGTGCAACGCCGCTCTACACGCGAGCGTTTCGTGGTTGAGCAAAAGCGTGAATCAGGCGAACCCTGTGGTAAAGGCGCGGCGCAGAGACGGAGCGGAGGAGGCGGTATTAAATCATCCGCTGGTGCAACTTTTGGAGCGCCCCAACCCCTACTACGACGGCAAAACACTCCTTTCAGGGGTGGTGTTTAGCCTAATAGCGGACGGCAACGCCTATCTTGGCGTGGAGCGAAATAGCGCGGGGCAAGTAGTGGAGTTGTGCTGGTTGCCCCATTCGCGGGTCAGTATGCAGAAAGAGGCGCAGAGCCGCGAGCCGTTCGACTACTGGGAGTTTCGTCCTCCAACGGGTTCTGCGGTGCGCGTGGCGAAAGCGGACATTGTGCAGATTCGCATGGGGCTAGACCCCGACGACCCGCGCTACGGACTCGCGCCGCTAAAAGCGTTAGCGCGACAGCAGTACGCGCTAGAGCAGGGCGCAACCTATACCGCGAATATCCTGCGGAATTTCGGAGTCGTGGGCGCGATAATCACGCCGAGCGACCCGAACGTGACCCTCGACCCGCAAGAGATTGCGGACAAGTGGAACGCGAAAACGCAGGGCGATAGGGCGGGAAGCGCGTTGGTAATGGATGTGCCTATACAGGTGCACTACCCAAAAGCGACCCCGCAAGACCTTGCGCTAGAGACCATTCTGGACAGGATGGAGGCGGACATCTGCGCGGTGGTAGGCGTTCCGGCGCAGGTGCTTGGGCTTCATTCGGGAAGGCTTGCGAAGACCTACGCCAACATGAAAGAGGCGCGGGAAATCGCTTGGGAAGAGACGGTTCTGCCCCTGCTGAACCTGATAGCGGGGTGCTTGAACCACACCCTTCTACCGGAGGTATCCCCGCGGTGGGAGCGTGAAAGACTGACCTTCGATGTCTCGCAGATTCGCCCGCTACTGCCGGATGTGGACAGCCTTCACAACCGAGCGCGGGCGGACTGGATGGCGAACCTGATAGATAGAGCGACTTGGAAACGACTGGTCGGGCTATCCCCGGTTGCCGACGATGCGGGAGTCTACTACGAAGATACGGTGGAGGAGCGAACCAATGCGACAGCGAGCGAGTGAGAAAGTGGAGCGCAAAGTTCTGCCGTTTGAGATAAAGGCGGATGCTATGGAGAGCGAAATTCAGGGCTACGCAAGCGCATTCAACAACTTAGACGATGTGGGAGACATCGTTGCGCCGGGCGCATTTACAGACTCTCTATCCGAGTTTGTGACGAGCGGCTTCATCGGAGGCTTGAACCACGACTGGGACAACCCTATCGGAAGACCGCTGGAGGCGCGGGAAGATAGAAAGGGACTCTGGATTCGGGGCGCAATTTCGGACACGGAGGCGGGGCGCGACTGCCACATTCTGATAAAGGATGGGGTTATCACAAAACTCTCCATCGGCTTCCGAACGCTCAAACAGGTTTTTCTCGATACGCCGAACGCGGTGCGCGACTACTGGCGCACGGTAGGGTACGCGCCGACTTCGGACGAGTGGGGACGCGCCAAACAGGGGGCGCGTCTGATAACGAAGGCGCAACTTATCGAGGTCTCTCCGGTGACGGTTCCCGCGAACCGATTGGCGGAGATTACGGCGGTGAAAACCAACCGTAACGGCATCGAAACGGAGCGCGATTTCGAGCGGTTCCTGCGGGAGGCAGGCTTCTCGCGACGTGAGGCGACGGCGGTAACGTTGCACGGCTTCAAGGCGGCTCCGCGTGATGCGGAGCCGCATACCGAGCCGAATGAGCCTCTGAATGAAGAGGCGAAACAGCTTCATCTGGCGCTCTTGCTCACTGTCCTTCGAGATGTGAGCGGGCGAGAAGTCTCCCCTTTGTGAAGGGGGCGATAG
>CAIJLM010000433.1 GCA_903821495.1 uncultured Chthonomonas sp.
CCGAACCCACCACCAGCCCCACCAAATCGTAGCCGCTAGCGTCTTCCGCCTTGCCGCCCAGTTTCAGAATCTCCCCGTCCGGCATGACGATAGTAACGCCCGTGATATGGTTCGTGGTAACGCCGTACTTGAGGGTGTGGGGGCCGCCGCTGTTCTCTGCGACGTTACCGCCCACCGTACACGCGCCCTGACTAGAGGGGTCGGGGGCGTAGTGCAAGCCCTTGCCCTTAACCGCTTTCGTGAGATAGACGTTCACGACTCCCGCCTGAGCGGTCAGCCTCTGGTTGGCAATGTCCGCCTCTAAAATCTGATTCATGCGCGTTGTAGCGATGATAATGCCGCCCGTGATAGCGGTAGCCCCGCCAGAGAGTCCCGTACCCGCCCCGCGTGGCGTGAAGGGAACCTTCATGCGGTTGCACAGGCGAACGATTTTCGAGACCTGCTCCGTCGTTCTAGGTAGGACGACGACATCCGGGTAGCGCTTTGCGGGGGCGTAAGCGTCGCAGTCGTAGGCGCGAAGTTCGGCTTCATCGGTCATCACGCCGTCGCGCCCTAAAATACCGATAAGGTCTCGCACGAGTTCATCGAACTGCGGGGGCTTGGGCGGAAGTTGCACAGAGGTTGTAGACATTAGGCGTTTTTCTTTCCAAAAGAGGTTGGGTTTAACGGCGACGACGCGGGCGGCGTTGGGTCGTGACAGGCTCTTCCGTTTCGGCGATAGAGCGGCGGGAAGCGCCTCCAAAGGCGGGTAGGCTCAGGGTGACGGTGAGTATCGCGATGAGGAGCAGGACTCCCGCTTGCGATACGACGAGAACTGCGTAAGTTCCCTCTAGTCTCAGGATGTGCGCGAGTTCTCCGACTCTGCGGCTCGTTTTCAGATTGGGGAGCAGGTTCCGAAACGACATCTCAGCGAGAAGGAGCGCGACGAAGGTGAGCAGTTGGCGCACGCCATCCGTCACAAAGTGGGTCTGGTTCTTCTCGAAGCGGCGGCGAAGCAGGAACTGAACCGCCAGCATCGTCACGCCGCAAGCGTCCGCCCAGTAGACGAATCGTCCCAATAGCAGGGCGTAGACCTCGCGCGCGTCCGCCTCCGATAGCGCCGTCCCCTGAAAGAGTATGGGCGCGACAAGCAGAGTCAGGACGACCAGCCCCCCCAGCCAGAGGGCGAGGGCGAGCGTGTGGAGCGTATCGAATAGACCGACTACCGTTTTCTTCATAATGAGGGTAGTATAGAGTATAGAGAATATCTTGTCAAGACGGTTAGGCGAGAGCGGCATGAACCTGCAACACAACTCCGAAGAACCCCGACAAAACTACACCTCGCCCGTATCGGAAGAGCGGGAGGCGGCGGAAACGCTTGTCCCTGTTTGCCCTGAGCGCATCCGCCGTATCTGTTCAGGGGCGCCGTTTGAAATGGTAGTGGATAGGTTTTCAGAGCCTCTCCATATTGTGGCGAATCGCTTTTCAAAGGGACTCTCGTTAGACGAGTTCCATTTCGAGACTCTCTTGCAAAACCTCCAAAATCCCTCGGCTACTCGTTGGCGACGAAGAATGCTTGCGAGTTGGGTATTAGGCAATGCGCCTTTTAACGAAGAGAAGTCGCTTCAAGCGGTTACTGCGCTAGGCGAATCTGTTGAGAAGAGCCATAAGCAGGACGGGGTTGGCGTTTTGGCTCGGTTCTTACTGCGCTCGTCACTCTACTTTATCCTGACGATGGTCGTGATTTACTGCATTGACGGACTATTTGGGTTTGATATACATGGAATGATAAACCGCGACAACAGGTTCGCGATGCCGTATGTCAACCTCTGGGTAGAGGTTATTCGTAGACTAAACTTAGAACCCTTACGGTATCATAGTAGCGCGTGGGGCGTATTAGCCTACTTTTTGCTTTGTGCAAGCCTTATCTCCTCTCCCATCAGCCTCCCCCTCTCTCTCCTCCTAGACAAAAAGCGACAAACGAGAGTGCGTAGAGAGGCGACTCTCTCCCTCGCGCAGTTGGGGCGCGTGGAGGCGTTACCCTACCTGCTCTCCGCTATTCGGGGCGCGAAGGGCGAACTGCATACCGAGATGCTGAACGCTATCGGGGAACTGCTTCCGCGCCTTACCTCAGAGGATTACGGGCGGTTTCGCTCGGATACTGTTCCCAACCTCTGCCATCTGCTAGAGCGGTGTTCGGGGGACTATCAACTCAAAGCGTTACAGGCGCTAGGCGCGATAGGAGACAGCAGAGCGATTCCCGCTGTCCGACGGCTGGCTGGCGTTTTCGCACAGGACAAGAGCCTCTACACGAGTATCAGCAAGACCGCCATTGAGATACTACCGATACTGGAGGCGAGAGAGGCGCAGGAGAGCCACTCGCGGAACCTGCTACGCGCCTCGCAAGAGCCTTTCGCGGAAAAGGAGTTGCTACGCCCCTCTTACGCGGTAGCCGAAACGCAACCGGAGACGCTTCTGCGCCCTTCGGAATCTCCCTCGCAGAGCGAGTAGTTTTTTTCAGGTATCCTATCGCAAGAACATCTAAAACGCGGAGAAGGAGGCGCTATGTTAGCGGCTGTTTTAAAAGAGGCGAACCAACTGGTTCTTGAGGAGGTTCCTACGCCGGAACCGGGTCCGGGCGAAGTTTTAGTGCGTATTCGGGCGTGCGGGTTTTGCCAGACCGACTATAAGGCAATCACGGGGCGGCGGAAGAATGTTACTTTCCCGCTCATACCGGGGCACGAGCCAGCGGGAGTCGTTGCGGCGGTGGGGGCGCACGTCTCCAATGTAAAAGAGGGCGATGCAGTTATCGTTCAGCCGAGCGGCTACTGCGGGCTATGCCGAAACTGCCGAAAAGGGCTGACGCACTACTGCGAACACGCCTACACCACAGGCGGCGATGGACCCGAAGATGTGCGTCCCGGCAGTTTCGCCGAGTACACGCTGACGGGAGCCAATACCCTCTATCCAAAGCCCCCCTCCCTCGAATTTGAGGCGGCTTGCCAAACCGAACCCGTTAGCGGCGCATGGAAGGGCATTATTCAGATGTCGCAGTTGACCGTCGGGGAGGATGTGGTGATTATAGGGACGGGCGGTATAGGGATGTACTGCCTGATGGTGGCGAAGGCGGCGGGGGCGGGACGGCTTATCGCGGTAGATGTTAGCGACTATGCGCTAGAGACCGCTCGAAAGTTGGGAGCGACTCACACGGTCAATCCAAGCCGAGAGGATGCGAAGGAAGCCATCGCCGCGATACTTCCGGAAGGAGCGGATTTAATTGTCGAAGCGGCGGGACCCATTGAGGCGGTCAACCTCATGGTGAGTCTGCTACGACGCGGAACGCGCTGGAACATCTTCGGAATCACCACGCACGAGACCTTCGCGCTGGACGGCGGGCTGATGCACTTTCTGGAGGCGAGGATGGACTCTAGTTTTGGAACGAACTCTTTAGCCATGGAGAGGGCGATACGGCTCATGGAGCGAGGACTCGTGAGACCAGAACTCGCGATTTCACACCGCTTTCCGCTCACCGAGATTCACGCGGCGGTGGAGGCGATGGGAAGCCCTGAGCGAAACAAGGTTATTATCCTCCCATAAAAAACACGCCTCCCTATCTCTCCCGGTGTCGGGAGGGATAGGGAGGCGCGAGTAGTCACGAACAAAAGCCTACTCGCTCTTCTCCTTCTCTTTCGCTTTGCGCGTATGCTGAAGGAACCACGTATACAGTTCGGGGTTGTCGTAGGTCTCCGTCCACGAGTCGTGTCCCGCCTCCGGGTAGATGGTAAACTTAACACTACTGCCCAGCGCTTTTAGCGCGTCCACCATCTCTTGGTCGCGCTGGATAGGAACGGCGTTGTCTTTGCCGCCATGAAAGACCCATGTCGGCATCTCTTTGATGGCTTCCACCTTCTTAGGGTCGCCGCCGCCGCAGATAGGCGCGATAGCCGCGAACTTGCCCGGCGAATCTATCGCCCAAGCCCACGTTCCAAAGCCGCCCATACTCAGCCCTGTGAGATAGACGCGCTCTTTGTCCACACGATACTTCTTCGTAACGTGCTTATACATTCCGTTCAGCATATCCACCGACCAACCCTCATTGCTTGGACACTGAGGCGAAACCACGATAAACGGCATATCTTTCCCCGCCGCAATAAGTTTTGGGGGACCATGCTTCTTCACTATCTCAATGTCGCTCCCGCGCTCCCCAGAGCCGTGCAGGAAGATGATAAGCGGAAACTTCTTTGTAGTCTCCTTCTCGTAGTCCTTAGGAAGCCCTATCAGGAAATTGCCCTGAACAACCTTCTTTATCTCCCGCTCGAAACTCTCCGCAACCTGTCCGCTGGCTTTGTCTTGAGCGAAAGCGGGGCTACCTAGTAGGGCGAAAGCCGCCGCGCCAACCAACCACTGAAATCTCATGTTCGTTCCTTTCTGTATCTCGCCAGTCAACGAGTAACTCCTTTACAAAACAGGCAAGGCGATATGTCCGCAACGTAGGCAGATAACGTCTGACGCTGTAGCGCGAAACGCGGTTCCGCTTCCCACCGAAAATGTAGGCAGGGGCGTAACCTCCTCACTGCTACACTTTTCGCACTTCGCACCCTCTATTTTGCGTGGGCGTGGCAATCTCCTGCTTATCTCTTCGGTCTCTGGCATACACTCTCCCTCTGGAAAACATAGGTAATGACTCTATTGTACACGAAAAAAACGTTTTGACGGAAGAACGTGTCGCTTGAGTACGCTACCGTCACGCCTCGCCCTCATAATGTATCTGTTACGATGCAGTTTAACGTGTTTGCTGAAAAAATTAACAAATTCTAGGAGAAAGTTAGATGCAGTTTGTCAAAAAGAGTTGTCAACGTTTCGTGTGGACGCTTCTGCTGATATTTACAGCCAGCGTAGCATCCGCTCAAAATCCCAATATCGCTACCTTTGTACCGTATCATGGGGTTGCAGGAACTACTGTCGAGATTACGGGCAGTAACCTCTTAACCACCACCGCCGTCACATTCAATGGCGCGCTAGGCGTAAACCTAATAGTACTCTCCGACTCGTCTGTAAAGGTAGACATACCCCAGAACGCGAGTACCGGAAAAATCAAAATCACCACCAGTGTAGCCTCCTACACAACCTCAGTTGACTTCATGGTAGATGGCGCAAACGGGGGCGGAGGCGGGGGCGGCGGATCCGACTCTGGCGGCTTCATAGACCCGCCCGCCATAGACCCGCCAATAGGAGCCATGACAGGACACCCGCGTATCTTCGTGCGTCAATCCGATGTGCCGCGCCTCCGCAGTTGGGCGGTCTCCACCAACTCTGTGTGGAACGCTATCAACAAACTCTCCAAAACCGCGAAGCGCGACATGGACGCCGGCGTGCTGAATGGCGACGATGGCGAGGGCGGAGGCAACGTCTCGCTTCCCACCGAAAGTTATGCCGAGCTATTCGCCTTCATGTCGCTAGTACACCCCGACGCTAACACGCGGGTTGATTTCGCGAATCGCTCCTATAAGCTCTTTATGAAGATGATAAACGAAGCGGCTAAGGGAGTGCAGGACAATCAGCCCTTCCGAGGTCACGCCTTCGCGATACACAACCGCGCCAACTGGTACGGCGAGAGCTTCGCACTTACGGCAGACTGGATTTACCACAAGTTTACCGCGCAAGACAAAGCCAAAATCCGAACGGTTTTCCTACGATGGACTCAAGAGTGCCTACGCGCTAACACAACCGCTCAAGAGCATCCGCAACCTCTCGGCGTGGTGAACGACCCTGCCCTGATTGCCGACAAAATCCGTGTCCGCTGGTCTATCAACAACTACGCCGCGAACCACGCAAGGCAGATAGGTCTCATGGCGATGGCGCTGGATGCGGCGGACGATATACCCGTAACAGCCGCCGACCCGCCCGCCGGAACACTGCGCCGATTTGTGGGCAATGCGATTGGCGCATGGCTCTACATGGTCAATCAGTTTGAGAAAACGGATGGCGCGGGCGGTATATCGCCGGAAGGCTTGGGCTACGGCGAACTGAGCGGACGCGCTATCGCCTTCCTCCTGCTCGCCATGCACACAACCGGAGTAGACAACCCCGCCGTCTACGGCGCACAAGCCAACATGATAAATGGAGACTACTGGCATCACGAGATAGCCGATGCCTACCTCCATATGCTTAGCCCTGCGAAGGTAGTGCAAGACTCATGGATAGGGCAGACCTACTTGCCATACCTGTTCGGAGATACCGCCTACTACAAAAATGTAGACTACGTTCGGGTGTTCGGCGCTTTGGCTATCTACGCCCTGAACATGGGGGACACGGCGCAGTACAACAAGTTCCGCTGGATGATAGACAATCTTCCTCCCGGAGGAACAGGCGCGCGCTCCTACCGAATAACGAACGCGCTAGGAGGCTCTAGCGTCACCCTCCCCATAGTATACTATCTTGCGACAGACCCAACTACACCTGTAGCGACCGACCCGCGACCAACAGCGCCGACAGACCACTTCGCGCCGGGGCTAAATATCGTACTCTCGCGCACCAACTGGACAAGCAAAGCGTCGTGGTTCTCCTATCGACTAAGCTGGAACTCGATAGACCACCAGAACGGGGATGGAAACTCCATCAACTTCTATAGAGGCAAAGAGTGGCTTACCAAGGCGGGTACAGGCTACGGCTTCAATATTAGTTCGTCCGACTACCAAAATACACTCTCTATCGAGAATCCGGGAAACACCAATCTCTGGTTCTGGACGGTCAACATGGCGCACGGCTCACAGTGGATGTACGACCCTGTAAAAGACCCTCCCGCGCCAGAGTATAGCTTCGACCCGAAATATACCTACGTGCAGGGCGATGGAACCGACCTCTACAACAATCCGTTGATTTCGGCAATGGATGTGCTTCACGCGAGCCGCTCCGCCCTCTATCTCAAGCCCGACGTAGTTGTGGTCTACGATAGAGCGAGTTCTAGCACAGCGGGACGCTACAAGCGGTTCTTCCTGAATACAGAGACTCAAGCGGTCATTACTGGAAACACGGCGACAACAACAACTCCCGCCGGTCAAAAGTTCTATGTAGATGCGCTCTTACCAGTCAATACGAGCCTGACAGCGACCCCCTGGGCTTCACTAAATGGCGAACCCGCTCAGTACGAGACGATGAAGTACCGTATCGGCTCGGAAGATGCCAGCAACCCTATGGATGTACGCTTCCTGAACGTGCTTCAAGGAACAGACGCTATCGGAATAAAGGCAGTCACATCGCTGACTACCAGTCAGGCGGGAACTCCCTTCGATGGCGCGTTGGTGGGCAACAAAACGATACTCTTCAAAAGAGATATAACCACAACCTTTAACGGGGTGACATTCACAGCGCCTCTCACAAACTCTGTATGCTATGTAACGGGGCTTGCCCCCTACGGCAAATACACCGTCAAACAGAAGAAGACCGCAACTGGGCGCATCTTCACCATCACTGTAGGCGGAGTTTCTACTGCAGATAGTGCAGGCGTGCTTCGCTTCTAAATCAGGAGGGCTTGAAACAAGAGGGGATTATGCTTCTGTTAAGAGGCGTAATCCCCTCTTTATGCAAGGTACAATAGAAAGAGTTCGCATCTTCAATATCCCTCTCTATGAGGAGGTCGCATTGTCTCAATTTCGATACAACCCTCTTCTGTTTGCGCTTATCACCACTCTCTTACCGCTCTCAGCAGGCTGTGGGCTATCAGGCTCTAACACGAACACCCGCCAAATCAACGCCGACTCCAGAGGGGATGCAGGCGTATTTCGCGAGATAGGTATTCAGGCGCAGACCCGACGCTCTCCTGTTCTCGCTTACGACGCTACAACGCTTCAAGAGGCGGAGTCGCAGATAACGCGGCTCGCAAAGGAGGGTTGGCAGTTTCTCTCCCTCGCTCAACTCCACAGGCGACTCGCAGGGGGCGCGGAGATACCCGCTAAGTCTGTCGTCCTAACCTTTGATATGACCGTTCAAAAGTTCTATACAGGCGTATACCCCCTCCTACAAAAGCGCCATCTGCCCTCTGCGCTGTTCGTTACAAATCCTTTGAAGGAGGGGGATGACGCTACCCTCGCAAAACTAGACAAAGAGGATAGCGTAGCCGTTGGAAACTACTGGAGCGTAACAGAACAGAATCGCGCTGTCGTTGCACAGCGCAAGTCCGAATTAGAGGCGGCGCTAGGACGCTCCACGCCCTACGTCGCCTATGCAAACAACGACAACCCCGCAACCCCGCAAACTCTTGCGAAAGAGGGGGGCTACACGATGGCGTTCTCCACCCAGGAGGGCTTGGCGCAGGAATCCCCCTCTATTCTCGCCCTGAACCGCTACACAAGTCTGCATTTAGATAAGGCTCTGACAGACTTTACGGATAGAAACAAGACCCTCCCGCTGGCAGTGGTGGACACCCCCATGCGTAACGCCTACATAGAGTTGCAGATACGAGAATGGAAGGGGTTCAAACTCGCCATGCTCATCGGAGGTCGTCCCTCTTTTCGTCATGACGAGCGTAGGCGGAGCGTCGGAGAGTTTATCAACGAAGCGAATGGGGCGGCGGGGAGTAGCGGAACCTTTTTTACGGATGCAAGAATGCGCGGCACGCCGAACGAGTCGCTCGTGGGTCCCTACGCTTGCGATGGAGTTTTTAAGCCCGACGAAGCCCGATACTCTCCGGGCGCTATCAATAATCGCCCGATGATACTTTGGGGAGACAGGCGCGTCGCGATATTCCCTTTCCAAAGCGGCTACATGAATCGGAACGAGGTAATAAAGAGGTTTATGCCGGACTTCACAGACTGCTTTTTGGGCGGCGCGTGGATAGTGCATAACGGCGTAGCCCGCTCGAAAGAGGAGTGGGCTACAAACAGCGTTCCCGACATCCACGACCCGCGCTTCCGTATCTTCTTCGGTATAACGAAAGAGGGCGTTACCGTCGTCGCGGCGAGTATGAGCGTCATCACCACGGAGAAGCTGGCGGAAGTCGCGCAAGAGACGGGGATAAAAGAGGCGATACTACTCGACTCCGGATTCTCCACTTCGATTATCTACCTGAATCGGGTAGTGGTCACGGGGCATACGGACCTCGACATCCCGTCGCGCCCCGTGCCAAGCTCCATCGTTCTACGCGGCGCTTTGGCTCCTATCGCCGACATAAAACTCGTTACGCTACTAGACAACGCCTTGCCCGCTACGGGCGAAGGGGCTTTGGAGACAAACGAAAAGTTGCAGTGGGCTTCCAACCGCAAGAGACTGAGTCGGAAGGCGGACTCTGAGACGGATGAGCCTTAAAACTACGTCCGCGCCAAACAAGCCGCCCGCGCCGCCAAGCGGGAGGAAGCCGCCTACTTCATCAGGCGAGAGAACCCTTTCACTCTTCGCAAAAGGGTAGGGTTTAGGTTATTCCTCGTATAAACGCAGGAATATCCCTTCTCA
>CAIJLM010000434.1 GCA_903821495.1 uncultured Chthonomonas sp.
CGTTACGGTGAGGCGGAACCTCTCTACCTTGAGGCGGTTCTGATGTTCCGCGCATCGCTCGGAAAACAGCATCCCAACACGCAAATCATCCTCAATAACTACCTCTCTTTTCTGCGCGAACGAAATAGGAACGCGGAGGCGGTAGCGTTTTTGAAGGAGTGGGACGAGGGATAGAGGTACGGTAGGGGAAGATAGGTTCATTGGGGACTGTAAAGCATTTAGTATCAAAAAATCGAATCGCTATACAGCCAAACCTATAGGTCAAGTCCTTCTCCCGAATCGGGAGAAGGATGTCCATAGGACAGGATGAGGGCTAGGTGAGGGCTAGCAGAGGTTACGTGAAGATTCCGATAACCCTGAACTCTTACCTACGCCGCGCGCCGCTCATCGCTTCGCTCCATTACGACACCCGTAAAATAGGGGTGTTCGCTCAAAGCGGCGGCGGGTAGCGGCTTCGCAAAGAGATACCCCTGCCCGACGTGGCAACCCAAGTCTTGAAGCGAACGCCGCTGTTGATTCGTCTCAATACCCTCTCCTGTTACGTTCAGTTTTAGGGCTTTGGAGAGCGTCATGATAGCCTCTAGCGCCGAATGGGTCTCCTTATGGTCGGTGAGGCGATTGACAAAGGCTCTGTCTATCTTAACTGTGTCCAGAGGAAGGGTGCTTAGGCTCGCGATAGAGGAGTAGCCTGTTCCAAAATCGTCCATTGCAAGCTTCACGCCCATCGCTTTGAGGGCGTTTAGTTTGGCGAGCGTCGTATCAAAGTCGGTCATCATCACGCTCTCCGTAATCTCCAGTTTGAGCGCAGTTGGCGGCAGTTGCGTCTTATCTAGTATCTCTGCGACCTGCGCCACAATATCCTCACACTGTAGTTGCTTCCCAGAGAGATTCACATTTATCGTCATAAGCGGGTTGTCGGGACGCTCCGCCCTCCACTCCTGCATCTGACGACACGCCTCTTCCAGAACCCAGTAGCCGATAGGAACAATCAAGCCCGTATCCTCCGCTATCTGTATGAACTTTCCGGGCGGTATAAGCCCTTGCGCGGGGTGTTCCCAGCGCAGGAGGGCTTCCACCCCCGACATAACGTTATTCTCTAGCTCAATGAGAGGCTGATAGTGTAGTCGCAACTCTCCGCGCTCTAGCGCAAATCGTAGCCCCGTCTCTATTTCGAGGCGCTCTACAAGTTTCGTGTTCATCTCTGGGTTGAACAGAGCGTAACTCGCCTTTTGGCGCGTCTTCGCCTGATACATAGCCGCATCTGAATCGCGGAGAAGGCTCTCCGCTCGGTGTAGACCATCCGCGGAGTAGGCGATACCGATACTCGCGGAGGTGAAGACCTCGCGCTCTCCGATAGGGATGGGGGGCTGTAGTTCCGTTACGATACGTTCGGCGATTTCCGTCGCCTCGTGCACCTCTTTTAGTCTCTCTAGTAGGACGATGAACTCGTCGCCGCCAATACGTGCAATGGTGTCCTCTTCGCGAACGGCGTTTCGTAGCCGTTCGGCGATGACTCTCAGGAGGGTATCGCCCGCCTCGTGCCCCATACTATCATTGACGAGTTTGAAGTCGTCTAAATCTACAAAGAGGACTGCCAGCCCTAGCGTGTCGCGCTTGGAGCGCAGAACGGCTTGGTGGAGCCTGTCTTCAAAGAGAAGGCGGTTTGGGAGGGCGGTTAGGCTGTCGTGCAGGGCTTGATAGACCAGCCTCTCTTCTGCGTTCTTACGCTGCGTGATGTCTATGACGGAACCTTCATAGTAGAGTAGCTCGCCCTGCGAGTCGCGGACGGCGCGGGCGTTCTCCATTATCCAGATGATGGAGCCGCTCTTCTGATAGACTTGCGACTCGAAATCGCGCACGAAGTCTTGCTCTTGAAGCAGTGTCTGAAACTCGCTTCGCCGATTGGGAGCGACGTAGAGATCTTTGGCGATATTATGTAGGTTACTCTTGAGGTCTTGCGCTGTTTCGTAACCGTAGAGACGCGCAAGAGCGGGATTGACGTGGAGGTAACGCCCGTCAGGAGTGGATTGGAAGATACCCTCGACGGCGTTTTCGACGATGCTATGAAATCGCTCGTCCGACTGACGCTTCTCTGCATAAGGAGATTTCAGGGCGAACTGTAGTTGGCGGCGTAGCCTCGCCTCGCGAAAATAGAAGAACAACGTCGCGCCGATAAGCGCTATGAGCGGTAAATTGAAAGCCATCTTCCTCGCCTTCGTCTTTCACGGGTTGTCAAGCCCTACAAGCAAACAAAAATAGCAATGCCGCGTTCTCAATAAGGGAGAGCGACATTGCTACCTCACTATTTTCGGTGGAAATCGTACAAATTTATAGGCTTGAACAGACTTATTACCTCACATCGTTCAAAATGCTTACGCCACGAGCGGCTGAGACAGTTCGGGCGAAGCGAGGAGGTACCGCTCTTTCCGCAGGCGCATCCACTCTCGCTCTGGTACATGAAGAAAGGCGGCTACGAGCATGGGGTCGAACTGAGAGCCAGAGCATCGCTCTATCTCGGCGCGAATCTCGGAGTAGGGGCGGGCTTTGCGATAGGGGCGGTCGCTAGACATAGCGTCGAAAGTGTCCACTAGCGCAAAGAGTCGAGCAAGAAGCGGGATGTCGGAGCCTGCCAATTTATGCGGATAGCCTGCGCCGTCCCACCGCTCATGGTGAGAGCGTACAACAGGGATAGCGGGTTTGAGGAGCGGAAATCGCGCCAACTGTTTTGCGCCAATAGAGGGGTGCTGACGCATTATCTCCCACTCCGCCTCGGTCAGTCTGTCCGGTTTCAGGAGAATGCTGTCGGGGGTGTGCATCTTCCCTATATCGTGCAGAAGAGCGCCTAGAGCCAGTTCGCGCACCTGTTCCGAATTGAGGGCGGGAAGCCCTACCTTCTCAAACTCTTGCGCCATTCGTAGGGCGTAGCGCACCACGCGCTCTGAATGTCCCTCCGTCTCCGCGTCTCTCATATCTAGCGCAACGAGTAGCCCGCTCACCGCCTGCCCCAGCGGCTCCTGTAGAAGGCTGTGCAGGAAGGAGACGGGGTCTATTAGTCGCCCCTCTCGCTCTCCCCCGCACGACCACCTTACCCTATTGGTCTCAGTGTCTAATATTACGAGTGGCGGGGGCGTGGTAAGCCCGCTCGCCTCGTGCGCCGTAGTCGCTTTCGGCGTTGCGCTGCTTTTTGTAGCGCTCGTGATAATGCGTAAAGCGGCTACAGTCGCCAACGCTGTCGCAAGATAGCCCCATAGCGTAAACTTCCATGCGAGCAGACCAAATACGCACAACGCCGCGCCATATACCGCTTTCAATCCACTATTCTCTGAACTCATTTTCATTAGGACTATCCCTTCCGTAGAGCGTCCGCCGCGCTCCTTCATTGCGAACTAAACACGCCTGTCTTTACAAGGCTGGTATTTTTTCGGGTACGAAGTTATTATCAGTCATACCTGCTAATTCTACAGGGGAAAATAGGGATAGATGTCTCGAAAACGGTATTCGTTACAGGTTTCAGGGCGAAAAGAGTCACGCTCAAAGCGCAGAAGGTGGAAATGGGGACTATTTGAGGGGCATAGCGTAGTGAATTTGACGCGCCACCTCTTCAAAGCCGAGGGAGGGGTAGAGGTTTTGACCGATGGGGTTCTGCTCTAGCGTTTCGATTTTGGCGACCTCCATGCCCTGCTCTTTGAAGAAGGCGATGGCGTACTCCAATAAGGCGCGTCCCAAGCCCCGCGCCTGATAGCGGGAGTCTACGGCGAGGTTGGGAATCCAGCCTATTTTGCTGATAGCGCTGAGGCGCGTGGTGACGTAGCCGATAACCTCTCCCGTTAGCGTCTCCACAACGAACACGCCGTCGGGCTGCAGACGGCAGTCGTCAGCGATGGCGGAGACCTTTCGGCTTCGCCAGTCGCCAACGCCAAACGCGCCGAAGCGTTGTTCCATATTGTTATCTATAGAGACCGCGCCAAACGTCTCCGCCGTAATCTCTTGGAGGCGAGAGAGGTCGTCGGCTAGATAGGCTCGTATGCGATATTCAGGAGAGAGGGGCATATCTACGCCTCCACGTTAGGGCAGTAACTCTGAGGGGGCGAACCAGAGCGCAATCTCTTTTTCGGCGGTTTCGAGGCTGTCGGAGCCGTGTACGAGGTTCGTCGCCACCTCAATCGCGAGGTCTCCGCGTATCGTGCCGGGGGCGGCGTTGACAGGGTTGGTCGCGCCTATCATCGTGCGGGTGACGGTTATAATGTCTCTGCCTTCCCACACCATCGCGACAACGGGACCAGAAGTGATAAACTCAACGAGGTCGTTGAAGAAGGGGCGCTCACGGTGGACAGCGTAGTGCGTCTCCGCAAGTTCGCGAGAGGGATGAATGAGTTTTAGACCGACGAGGCGGAGACCTCTCGTCTCAAAGCGCCCGATAATCTCGGCAGAGAGACGGCGTTCCACAGCGTCGGGTTTCGCCATAATAAAAGAGCGTTCCATGTAGAGATGAATTTCCTTTTCTAAAGGGTGGTTTTCTTTTAGTCTACCTCAAAAACCCTACGCTTCACAAGAGGCGCGGCAGACACGTAAGAGTTCCGGGTTGCGACTCTTCACATAACCCGCACAACCTCTCCTAGCCCTCAACCCCTGCCCCTTCTCCCAATTCTGGGAGAAGGGGTGAATGCACGGATGGCGGTATGAGATTAGAAAGTTTGGCGCGTTCTTC
>CAIJLM010000435.1 GCA_903821495.1 uncultured Chthonomonas sp.
AAAACGCCTCTCCTTTGCGAAGGAGAGGCGGGGTGAGGTTATGTAGATTCCTACAACCCTGACCGACAAGCCGTTCCCGGACGCAGTATGCGGATGATGTAGAGGAAATGGTTAGGACAGGGGCGTAAGCGGCGCGCCCCCTTAACTTGTCTAAGTTGGGCTATAGGGCTTTGTTCTCTCGTTACAGATGCGAACGCTCTACGAGGTGCTTTGTCGCTTCGAGGGCGAGGAGGTAGCCCATTGTGCCTAGCCCTATTATCTGCCCGATAGTGACGGGGGATATAACGGAGTTGTGGCGAAACTCTTCGCGGGCATGGACGTTAGAGAGATGTACCTCTATCGCGGGGAGGCGCACGGCGGCGATAGCGTCTCGAATCGCGTAGCTGTAGTGCGTGTAAGCCCCTGGATTGATGATGATAGCGTCCGCCCAAGTTCGCGCATCGTGAATTACGTCTATAATTTCGCCCTCGTGGTTCGACTGAAAAATGCGAACCTCTACGCCGAGCGTCTCCGCGTGGTGTTTGATTTTGCGGTTTATCTCGTCGAAAGTGTCTCGTCCGTAGATATCCGTTTCGCGAATTCCCAAAAGGTTGAGGTTGGGCCCATGAATCAAGCAGGCTTTCATTTAAGCTACGCCCTCCGGCTTCGCGTCCGCGTTTATGAGGGTCGCCTCTTCGAGCAGAAGCACGGGGATGCCGTCGCGCACAGGGAAGGAGTAGCGTCCGCACTTACAGAGAAGAGCGTCGCTACTCTCCGAGAGCGTAAGGGGGTGGCGCTGTTCGCAACCCGGGCAGGCGAGTAGTTCCAAAAACCAAGGCTCAAGAGGTTGAGGGTTTGAACTCATATCGTTGTCTCCTAGCGATGTGAAATTTGAGATTAGGTATATCGTACCCCGAAATAGGGGCGGGTTGGCGCACAACCCTCTCAATTCTCTTGTTGAAAGGGCGGGGCATTCTGAAAAAGTTGACTCATAGAACTCTACACAGACCTCAAAAGCGTGGTATTCTTATTAGGTGAACTGTTGACAACGTTTTCAAGGAGACCCTTCACTTTGTATTTTGGTGTTATTGAGCGTTACCGCGAGAGGCTTTCCGTCTCAGCGGATACCCCCATCGTCTCTCTCTGTGAGGGGGCGACCCCTCTTATCGCCCTGCCTCGCCTCGCCGCCCAGATAAGCCCCTACCTCACGCTCTATGCGAAGTTTGAAGGCTTAAACCCCACTGCCTCCTTTAAGGACAGGGGCATGACGATGGCGGTCACGAAAGCGAAAGAGGCGGGGCAAACCACCGTTATGTGCGCCTCAACAGGAAACACCTCCGCCTCCGCCGCCGCCTACGCCGCCCGCGCTGGCATGGGCTGTTACGTCTTAATTCCCGATGGCAAAATATCGCTTGGTAAGATGTCGCAAGCGTTGATACACGGCGCAAAGGTACTTGCAGTACAGGGTAACTTCGACGATGCGCTTCGCCTTGTGCGCGATATATGCGCCACGCACCCTATTGCGCTCGTCAACTCGGTGAACCCCTATCGCCTTGAGGGGCAGAAAACAGCGGCGTTCGAGGTGGTAGACGATTTAGGAGATGCACCGGATATTCATGTTCTGCCCGTCGGCAACGCGGGAAATATAACCGCCTACTGGCAGGGGTACAAGGAGTATTTTCAGGACAAAAAGTGTACAAGACTGCCCCGTATGATAGGCTTTCAGGCGGAAAACGCCGCCCCCCTCGTACATGGCAAACCTATCTTGCGTCCAGAAACGCTGGCGACAGCGATACGGGTCGGCAATCCTGCAAGTTGGGAGGGAGCCATTAACGCCCGCGACGAGTCGAGTGGCTCTATTACAGCGGTTTCGGACACAGAGATACTCGCCGCCTACCAGCAGTTAGCAAATCAAGAGGGACTTTTCGTAGAGCCTGCAAGCGTAATCTCCATCGCGGGCTTGAAAAAACTGGCGCAACAGGGCTTCTTTACGCAACCCGTGACGGTTGTCGCAACTCTCACCGGACACGGGCTAAAAGACCCCGACACCGCCATTGAACACGTAGACAACACGCTCATTACGGTCTCCGCCGAGCGTGACGCGGTTCTGAAAGCGATAGGCTATTAGCGACGCATTGCCAACTACCTTATGAGGAGAACGAAGAATGTTACCTGCGCCTGTGCGAAAGTACCTACTAACGAGCGTGGCGAGCGCTCCTGAAGTGTTGGAGGCTCTGCTTGAGGGGATTTCCGCTACCGACCCTGTGTGGGATGCGCGTCCTTATGCCGACCGCTTTACGTTACGCGAGGTGGTGGCGCACCTCGCCGACTGGGAACCCATTCACAAAGAGCGCATTGAGCGAATACTCACTGAAGATGAGCCGACTCTGCCGGACATGGACGAAGGTCAGATGGCGATAGACAACGACTACGCGCATCAAGACCCCATTGAGTGCCTAAAACGCTATCGCGAAGGGCGCAAGGTCGTAGCGGACTTGCTGAAATCTCTCTCCCCAGTGCAGTGCGAGAGAGCGGGAGTACGCCCTCCCAATATCGGACGACTTGACCTCGACCAGTTCGCGACGTTTATATTCGCGCACGACGGATACCACTTCCAGCAAGCGGCGGAGTATCGCAAAGGATAGAGACAGAGAGGCGTAGCGGCAAGTGAGGGGCGAAAACGAAAAACCCATCCACCTGACCCAACTAATTCTACTGCTACACAACCTTCCGGGTGTGGGCGAGCAGGCGCTCGCCCGCACCCTCGCCTATATCCGAGAAAACAAGGTTAGCCCTAAAGAGCTTCTCGCCTTCACCCCGAAGCAGTGGCGCGAACAACTTTGCGTCGGGGAGTCGCCGACCGCTCTCTTCTTTCAAAAAAAAGAGGAGCTACTCGCAAAGAGCCGCGAGTTGGAGCGTGTGCGCCGGCTCCACGACATCCACATTTTTGAAGTTGGTAGCGCCGCCTATCCTCTCTGCCTCGAAGCGTATGACGACATCCCTCCTCCCGTTCTCTATGCGCGTGGAAATCTCTCCCTGCTAGAAGCGACGAAAACAGGTTTCCGCTTCGCTGTCCTCGTCTCCAATAACCCCTCCCCCGCCATTTTGCAGAAGCTAGACGACATTGTGTCTGCGCTGGCGAGCGCAGACGGTATTGTAGTGACGGGGCATGACCGCCTTCCCTACCAGAAAACAGCGATTGTCGGGCATAGGCTAGGGCGACCCATTCTCTATGTATTAGACCAAGGACTGCGTTGCGCTCTCGGCGCTAATTTTGACCGCATACCGTTCGCGGAGGCGCGTATCCACGAAATGAACTTCAATAACGATGTGGATTTAGCGGTCTCTGCGTTTCCTTTTGATGTCCCCGCGCAACACAATCTGCAACGGCGAGATAGGCTCGTCGCCTGTTTTGCCGACGTGCTTATCGCTCTGGATGTACAGCCAAACAGAGTGATGTTTGCGGAGGCGAAACGCGCTTTTCGGCAAGAGCGCCCTCTCTACGTCTACGATGGGGGGCGAGACGGCAATCGCCTTCTGCTAGAGATGGGCGCTACGAAGTTGCCGCAAACGCCGGACTGGGTGGAGAGAGTTAAGGAGAGATTGTGACTGGTCGTATCTCTATCCTTATTTTGAAAGGCGAACGCCCTGATGAAACCTGAACCAACGTAACTACTCACCCTATGAAAAGAGTAGGATTCGGT
>CAIJLM010000436.1 GCA_903821495.1 uncultured Chthonomonas sp.
CCAAGCGCGTGATGTCCAGCAGGTCGCCGATAGTGCGATCTAGGCGTTGCAAATCCGCCTTTTGCGCGGCGACTATCTCCATTTGGTCTGCGGTCAACTCCCCTACCGCCCCTTCGTCCATCAGTTGCACGGAGAGCAGAAGGCTGGTGACGGGCGTGCGGAGTTCGTGAGAAGCCACCCCGATAAACTCCGTTTTCAGTTTGTCGAGTTCGCGCAGGTGCGTAATGTCCTCCAGCACCGCTACCGCCCCAAGCACATCCCCCTCCTCATCGCGCATAGGGCTGACGCGGAGGCGATACGTCCGCTCCGTCTCCCCCGACTTTCGCACCACGAAGCCCGCCTCGCCCTCCACCGCCGACACGCGCTCGTGCTGAATAGCGCGGTCAACGGCGGCGGCGATTCGCGCATCCTCCACCACAAGGGCGACTCCGCGCCCCTTCGCCCTCTCCACCGAGCCGAATAACCCCTCGGCGGAGGGATTCAAGTGGACGACCAAGCCCCGCGAATCCGTAACGATAACAGGGTCGTACAGGCTCTCCAAAGCCGCATCCGACATTCTCTCCGCCCGTTGCAAGCGCGCCTCTTCACGTTGTCGCGCTTCGCGTAGCCTGTCCGTCATCGTGTTGAACGCCACCGCCAACGCGCCTATCTCGTCAGTGCGGCGCAGTTCGATTCGCTGATTCAGTCGCCCCGCCCCAATCTCCTCCGCCTGTCGCGCCAACGAACCCAACGGCGCGAGAACGGCGCGAGTCGTCAGAAACACGAATAGCAGGGCTAACGCGAAAGCCCCGCTCGTTACGGCGATACTGGTGTAGGAGGCTCTCTGCGCCTCCTTTTTCGCCTGTGCGTCGGCGCGTACAATAGCGGATTGGTTAAGGTCGAGAACCGCCTGCGCCCTCTCTTTCAGGCGTAAAAACGCGGGTTCAAGCGCCGAAAAGTAGGTTTCGCGCTCCTGCTTTGCGGAGAGCGGGCGCTTCGCGTAGAGCAGGTTTTCCACCTGCCTTCGATAAGCGTCGAACATTCTTATAATAGCGTCGGATAGCTGCTTTTCGCCCTGCTCGGTGATATTGTTCGCCTCAATAGTCTCCGCTTCCAGAAAATTGGAGATATTCGCCTGATACTGGCTCTGCGCTTTCTGTCTCTGCCCCGCGAGGTAGAACGTGGCGGAGCTATCTATCCGCTCTAGCGCCTCTTTCATGTTCTGCGCGGCGATAACGCTCTTGTAGTTATCTACCAGAATACGGTCTATGGAACTCCCTAGCCGAAAGAAACTGATAACCGCCCCCGCCATCACCGCCGTCATGAGGAGCGCCAGAGCGAGGTGGCTTAAAAAGAGTTGTTTTCGCAGATTACGCATGAGCCAGTATCCTTAAACTACGTCGCTACTTCTTCGCCTCGCTGTCCAGCGCGAGGTTCAGGTGAAGGACGTTTACGCGCGATTCTCCCAGTAGCCCGAAGGTTCTTCCTTCGCTTGTATTATCCACTATTTTTCGCACTGCGTCCGCGGCAAGTTTTCGCGCCTTCGCGACGCGGTTCACCTGCAAGAGCGCATTTTCCACGCTAATATGTGGGTCTAGTCCGCTTGCAGAGCGCGTAACCGCGTCGGCGGGAACGGGCGTATTGGGTGTAAGCCCGTTCTCTGCGCGGTAGGCTTTCGCTAGGTCGCCCACGCCGTCGAAGTTTCCGGGGTCGTCCTTGCCGTCCGCCGTCTTCTTGTGGATTCCGTTAATGAGTTTGTCGCTCGTTGCGCCGAGGTTCGTTCCTGAAGAGTTCGCCGCGTCGTAGCCGTTTCCGGCGGCGGAGGGGCGCGGGTGAAAATACTCCGGCTTGGCGAAGTTCTGCCCGATGAGTTCGGAGCCTATCACTTTGCCGTCTTTTTCGATGAGGCTTCCCGCCGCCTGTTTGGGGAAGAGGACTCGCGCCGCGCCGTAGATGGCGAACGGAAAGAGCAAGCCCGTGAGCAGTATGAAAACCAACACCGAAGTAACCGCAGGTCGTAGTTCTTTAAGCATGGTCGTTTCTCCTATGCCAGATGCAGGTGCGTTAGAAGCCAGTCTATCGCCATAATGAAGGGGAAGGGAAGCAGTACGCCCACTAGTCCGAATTTAATCAGGTTGATTCTCAAGACCGCGCCCGCGTTCATGGGACGATAAGCCACCCCGCGCAACGCCAACGGAATCAAGCCGATGATGATTATCGCGTTGAAGATGACGCACGCGAGAATCGCCGATTCGGGGGTCGTGCCAGCGTTCGTCAGGCGGAGGAAGTTGAGAGCGCCAAGAACGGGGAACGTGGTGATGAACATGGCGGGGATGATGGCGAAGTATTTGCTGATGTCGTTCGCGATGCTGAACGTCGTCAACGCGCCTCGCGTCATAAGTAGCTGCTTGCCAATCTCCACAATCTCAATGAGTTTGGTGGGGTTGCTATCGAGGTCTACCATGTTGCCCGCCTCTTTCGCCGCCTGAGTGCCCGTATTCATAGCGACTCCCACGTCCGCCTGAGCCAGCGCGGGCGCGTCGTTCGTTCCGTCGCCGGTCATAGCGACCAGTTTGCCGCCCTCCTGCTCCCGCTTTATCAGGTTCATCTTGTCTTCCGGCGTGGCTTCCGCGAGAAAGTCGTCTACCCCCGCCTCATCCGCAATGGATTTCGCGGTGAGCGGGTTGTCGCCCGTAATCATCACCGTTTTGATTCCCATAGCGCGAAGCGCGTCGAACCGCTCCTTCATGCCGCCCTTCACCACATCCTTGAGGTAGATAACCCCAAGCGGCTTGTCGTTGAGGGCGACAGCGAGAGGCGTTCCGCCGATGGAGGCTATGCGCGTCACGATGTCGTCAAGTTCGTTCGGGCAGGTTCCGCCTTGCAAAACGACGAACTCTTTCACCTTCGCGGTAGCGCCCTTGCGAACCTGCACCCCATCCATATTTACGCCGCTCATGCGGGTCTGCGCCGTGAAGGGAATAAACTCCGCCTCGTGCGAAGCCAGTTCGCGCCCGCGCAGCCCGTAGGTCTCTTTCGCCAAAACGACGATAGAGCGCCCTTCGGGAGTTTCGTCGGCGAGAGAGGAGAGTTGCGCGGCATTCGCCAGTTCGCTGATGTCCACGCCTTTGAGGGGAATGAACTCCACCGCCTGACGGTTGCCGAGCGTGATGGTTCCCGTTTTGTCCAGAAGTAATGTGTTGACATCGCCCGCCGCCTCCACCGCCTTGCCGGACATGGCGAGGACGTTGTGTTGCATAACCCTGTCCATACCCGCGATTCCGATAGCGGAGAGCAATCCGCCGATAGTGGTAGGGATGAGGCAGACCAGCAGGGCGGTTAAGACCGTTATTGTGGGAGGCGTTCCGCTTCCCGCCGCCCGCACGCTGTACGCCGCGAAGGGCAAGAGCGTGACGACAGCGAGAAGGAAGACGATGGTAAGCCCCGCCAATAGAATGGAGAGGGCGATTTCGTTCGGGGTCTTCTGCCTCTGCGCCCCTTCTACGAGCGCAATCATGCGGTCTATGAAGCCTTCGCCGGGGTTCGCGGTGATGCGTATCACGATGCGGTCTGAGAGGACTTTCGTGCCGCCCGTCACGGCGCTTCTATCGCCGCCGCTTTCGCGAATGACAGGAGCCGACTCGCCGGTTATCGCCGATTCGTCCACACTAGCGATACCTTCCACTACGTCGCCATCGCCGGGGATAACGTCGTTTACCTCGCAGACCACGAGGTC
Source organism: uncultured Chthonomonas sp. (assembly GCA_903821495.1). Lineage (GTDB taxonomy): Bacteria > Armatimonadota > Chthonomonadetes > Chthonomonadales > Chthonomonadaceae > CAIJLM01. The sequence goes on from CAIJLM010000436.1 coordinate 3,716, forward strand.
TCCCCTTCTGAGTAGCGCGGCGGAGACTCTCTCCTCTCTGTTGTTGGTCAGTTTTCGGGCGACGGTTTCGGTTTTGGTTTTACGCAGGGTGTCGGCTTGCGCCTTGCCCCTGCCCTCCGCCATCGCCTCCGCGAAGTTTGCGAAGAGGACTGTGAACCAGAGCCAGAGAGTCACCTGTCCGGTGAAGAGCGGGTTGCCGGTGTGGGTGGCTACCTCTTTTATCCAGAGGTAGGTGGTTATCACGCTTCCTACCTCCACCACGAACATGACCGGGTTCTTCGCGACGAGGCGCGGGTCGAGTTTGAGAAACGATTCCACTAGCGCCCGCTTAATGATTTTCGGGTCGAAGAGCGACTTAGGGGCGTTTTTCCTCGGTCTGTTGTCTTGCGTTTGAGGTTTTATCTGCGTTACCATAGTTTTCCTCCGTTCATGTGAATATGCTCCACGATGGGGCCCAGCGCGAGAGCGGGCAGGTAGGTTAGCGCCCCTACAAGGACGACGGTTCCGACGAGCAGAGCCACGAAGGTTCCCGAATCGGTGGGGAACGTCCCTGATGTGGCGGGAGCGGGGACTTTTTTCGCGAGGCTTCCCGCAATCGCCAGCAGGGGAATAATCATCAGGAAACGCCCTATCAGCATGGCAATCGCGAGGGTCGCGTTCCAGAAGGGGGTGTTCGCCGTTATTCCTGCGAACGCCGAGCCGTTGTTACCCGTCGCGGAGGTGTAGGCGTAGAGGATCTCCGAAAAGCCGTGGGGTCCGCTGTTGTTCACGTTGTTGTAGGTCGCCCCGTAGTAGTTACTGGGACTGCTGTTGTTGACGTGGTTCCACATGGCGAGGGGAGGCATTTTCGCTTCGTCCGCCTTCTGCGCGTCGGTGAAAGTGGCGGAGTCTTTGCCGGGGGGCAGGTTCATGTTGGAGCCAACCGCCGCGAACCCTAGAATACTCGCGGCGAGAATTAGCGACGCTAACATCGCCATTTTGACCTCGTACTTCTCTATCTTTTTGCCGATGTATTCGGGGGTGCGCCCTACCATCAGTCCTGCGATAAAGACCGCGATAATGGCGAACATCAGCATCCCGTACAGTCCCGCGCCCACCCCGCCGAAGATAACCTCCCCGCTCATCATGTTTACGAGAGGAACCATGCCGCCTAGCGGGGTGAAACTATCGTGCATTGCGTTGACCGCGCCGCAGGAGGCATCTGTCGTAACGGTGGCGAAGAGCGCAGAGCCGGGTATGCCGAAGCGCGTCTCTTTGCCCTCCATATTGCCGCCCGGAACGCCGAGCGCCTGAACCTGCGGATTGCCGGAAGCCTCCGCGCCGTAGCAGACGAACGCGCCCGCAAGAAACACCACGCTCATCGCCGCGAAGAGCGCCCAGCCTTGCCGCTTATTGCCTACCATCTTCCCGAAGGTGTAGGTCAACCCTGCGGGTATCAGGAAGATGGAGACCATCTGCAAGAAGTTGACCAGAGGAGTCGGGTTCTCGTAGGGGTGCGAAGAGTTCGCGTTGAAAAAGCCTCCCCCGTTGGTTCCGAGCATCTTAATCGCCTCTTGCGACGCGACGGGACCTTGCGCGATACTCTGCGCTCCTCCCTCTAAACCAGTCGCTTTCGTGTAGGCGGAGAAGTTCTGGGGAACGCCCTGTTGAACCAGAACAATCGCGTAGACAAAGCATATCGGCAGAAGAATGTAGAGCGTCGCCCGCGTAATATCCACCCAGAAATTGCCTATGCCGTTCGCCGACTTCCGCGCCAACCCGCGAACCAGCGCGATAGCGATAGCGATACCGGACGCGGCGCTCATCCAGTTGTGAATGGCGAGCGAGACCATATTCGAGAAGTAGGACACGGTCGCTTCCGGGACGTAACTCTGCCAGTTCGTGTTTGTAGTGAATGAGGCGGAGGTATTGAAGGCGAGGTCGGGAGTCATCTCCTTGCCGCTCAAGCCTTGCGGGTTGAAGGGCAGTATTCCCTGCATACGAAGCAAGAGATACGAAGCGAGCATACCGACGAGACTAAACGCCACGAGCGCGAAGGCGTAGGTGGTCCACCTCATATCTTGCTCTTCGTTCACCCCGAACAGGCGATAGCAGAGCCGCTCTAGGGGGCGCAGTATCGGGCTGAGGAGGGTCTTCTCACCCTCGAACACCCGCGCCATGTACGCGCCCATCGGCTTGGTAAGCGCGAAGACTATCGCGCAGAAAAATAGAATTTGCAGAGTGCCATTCGTGGTCATGTTTTCCTCCTCTCTAAAACTTCTCTGGTTTGAGCAGAGCGTAGATGAGATAGACGAGCAGGAGGGTAGCCACTACTGCGGTCAGTATCATGTCGAACATAGTTGTCCCTCATAGTTTCTCGCAACCGCGAATATACGCGGCGCAGATAGCGAAAAAGAGTACGGCTATTACCGTATAG
>CAIJLM010000437.1 GCA_903821495.1 uncultured Chthonomonas sp.
ACATCTCAACCCTACGCAAGCAGGGACAATCGGTATTGACTGCACTACAACTTCTACTCAAAGGGAAACCTCTTTTCCCAGCGAGATAGCCTGAGTAGTTACGAACCAACTATGAATGTAGACGCTTACATCGCTGAATTCCCAGAAAGCGTACAGTCTCTTTTGACCTTGATACGCGAGACCATTAAAACAGCGGCTCCAGAATCGGAAGAGGTGATAAGCTACGGCATGCCCGCATATAAGTTACAAGGCGTGTTGGTCTATTTTGCGGGCTGTAAAAATCATGTCGGATTATACCCTACCGCATCAGGTATTGAAGCGTTCAAACAGGAGTTGTCAGGATATAAGAGTTCCAAAGGTTCAGTGCAGTTTCCTCTAGACGAACCTCTGCCGCTAGAGTTAATTACCAAAATCGTCCAATTTAGAGTGGCGAAGAATCTGGAAAAAGCGCAAACCAAAAAGAGGGGTTAACCCAACAGAGTCCATAGCGCGAGAGTGTTGAGGGGAGTTATGAGGAGGTTTGTAATGCGAGAAGGGGTCATTAATAGTCTGATAGCCTGCGCCTTCCTAACGCTATCACTTACTGCGGAGGCGCAGGGAACCAAAGCCGACTACGAGCGTGCGGAAAACCTGAAACAGGCGACGCAGGGCAAGGTCTTTCGCGCCAACGTCTCCCCGCACTGGATTGACGACCATCAGTTCTGGTATCGTAGCGACCTCCCCGACGGAAAGCGCGAGTTTGTTTGGGTAGACCCCGCCAAGCGTCAGCGTCGCCCCGCCTTCGACACGGGAAGGGTGGCGCAGAGCCTGAGTCAAGCCCTCGGTCAACCCGTAGCGGCGGACAGACTCCCCATTGAGAATCTGCGCTTTCAACTCGACAAAGACGCCCTCCTCTTTCAAGTGCGCGAGAAGAACTTCGAGTGCGACCTGAAGACCTACGCGATAAGTCTCGTAAAAGAGAGGCTGGGACAGGCTACCCCCGTCTCTCCGCAAATCGCCCGCGCCTCCCGCGAAGGCGGGCAGCCCACAGAAATCACATTCGTCAACCAGCTCAAGGAGCCGGCGGTCATCTACTGGCTCGACACGGAGGGGGCGCAACATAAGTACGCCTCTGTGAAGTCGGGAGAATCGTATCACTCTGGAACCTACGGCGGGCATCTGTGGCTCGCCGCGCATAACGACGGAACGCCTATCGCCGCCTTCTATGCGGAGGGTAGTCCGACCGTTGCAGTTATTGACGGCAAAGAGCCTCCGCGTCCCGCCCCTGATACCCCGCCCGGCGTATCGCAAGACCGTAAGTGGCGACTCTTCACCCGCGAACACAACCTCGTTCTTGTGGACAACGCGACGAAAGAGGAGAGCGTTCTCACTACGGATGGAACCGAAAAAGACTCCTACACGGGCGAACTTTGGTGGTCTCCCAACAGCCGCTACTGCGCGGTAATGCGGGTGGTTCCAGCGCAAGAGCATAAGGTCTATCTCGTGGAGTCGTCGCCAAAAGGTCAGGTTCAGCCCAAACTACGAACGCTCGACTACCTCAAGCCGGGCGATGTTATTGAAAAGCCCCGCGTCTACATCGTGGACGTGAACGCCAAAAAGGTCAGGATCGTCGCAGACACGCTCTATCCAACCCCCTTCAACCTGATGGAGCAGGAGTGGACTCCCGACTCGAAGCAGTTTGGATTTCTCTACAATCAGCGCGGACACCAACTTATGCGCTGGATTGGCGCAGACCCTACGAGTGGCGAGGCGCATACAGTAGTTGAGGAGAGGGCGAAGACTTTTATCTCATGGACAAGCCGAGTCTACCTGCGCTCTATACCCGACAGAGGCGAAGCGATTTGGATGTCCGAACGAGATGGCTGGAATCACCTCTACCTCTACGATACGAGAACGGGAGAGGTAAAAAATTCGATAACGAAGGGCGAATGGGTGGTTCGCGGCGTGGAGCGGGTGGACGAGGAGAAGCGGCAACTGTGGTTCCGCGCCTGCGGGGTCTACCCGAAACAAGACCCCTATTATATCCACTATGGGCGCGTTAATTTCGACGGCTCCGGGCTGACATGGCTCACTAGCGCCGACGGGACTCACAAAATAGAGTTCTCGCCAGACAAGCGGTTCTATGTAGATACCTACTCGCGGGTAGACGCGCCTCCCATAACGGAACTGCACCGCTCAAGCGACGGCAAGAAGACGCTAGACCTTGAAGCAGGGGACGCGAACGCCCTCTTTACAACAGGATGGAGAGCGCCGGAACGCTTTACTGCGAAGGGGCGAGACGGGAAGACCGACATCTACGGCGTTATCTGGCGACCTACCAATTTCGACCCCTCAAAAAAGTATCCGGTCATAGAAAACATCTACGCGGGACCTCACGACTCCTTTGTTCCGAAAGCGTGGGCTTCCTACTACAACGCGCAGGAGTTGGCGGAACTCGGCTTTATTGTAGTGCAGATGGATGGAATGGGAACCGCGAACCGCTCTAAAGCCTTCCACGACATCTGCTGGAAGAGTATTGCGGACGCGGGGTTTCCCGACAGAATTCTCTGGATAGAGGCGGCGGGGCGGAAATATCCCTACATGGATACGAACCGCGTGGGTATCTATGGGACTTCGGCGGGAGGGCAGAACGCGCTGGGCGCGATGCTTCTGCATGGCGATTTCTACAAGGCGGCGGTGTCGGACTGTGGCTGTCACGATAACCGTATGGACAAAATCTGGTGGAATGAGCAGTGGATGGGCTACCCTGTGGAAAAACACTACGACGAGCAGAGCAACGTGACGCTTGCGCCGAACCTAAAAGGCAAACTATTCCTGATGGTCGGGGAGGTAGACAGCAACGTAGACCCCTCTAGCACCTATCAGGTGGTGAACCGCCTTATTCAGGCGGGCAAGGACTTCGATTTGCTGGTAGCGCCGGGTATGGGGCATGGGGTTTTGCAACTACCTTATGCACGGCGGCGTATGAAAGACTTTTTTGTGCGGAACTTGCTGGGCGTAGAGCCGCGTGCGAATTAGGAATTTAGCTTACAGAGAGAGGCGAACATGGAACAGACTTTAGCGGGAAGAGTTGTTATTATCACCGGAGCCAGTTCGGGGATAGGCGCGGCGACAGCGAGGACGCTGGCGCGACGCGGTTGCAAACTGGTTTTGGCGGCGCGTTCCGCCGATAAAATTCAGGCGCTTGCTGAGGAGTTGGGCGAAGCGGCGCTGGCGATACCTACCGACATTACCATCGGCGAGGATGTGACGCGCATGGCGGAGAGGACGATTGAGCGCTTTGGGCGTGTGGACGCTCTCCTTGCGAACGCAGGTATCTACATTCCGGGGCAGGTGGCGGAGGGAGACCCGGACGCATGGGCGCAGCTTATTGAGGTGAACGTTACGGGGGTTATGCGGTGCGTCCGCGCTGTCTTGCCATATATGTTGGCGCAAAAGTCTGGCGATATTCTGGTTACGAGTTCTATTTCAGGGTTCATTGATATTGTGTGGGAGCCTGTGTACAGCGCCTCCAAGCACGCCGTTCAGACGTTTGTGCATACCCTGCGGCGGCAGGTAGCGCCCTCTGGGGTTCGCGTCGGCTCTATTGCGCCGGGCATGGTCGCCAACGAACTGTGGGGCTTCACTACCTCCGAAGAGATAGACGCGCAGATTGCGAAACACGCCAGCCTCCGCTCGGAAGATGTAGCGGAGGCGATAGTGTTTATGCTCTCGCAACCTCCGCACGTCACCATTCGCGATTTGGTAATGGTTCCTCAAAATCAAGACCTGTGAGATAGGAGCGCCACGCTACTTCCCGCCGTCAGGCGTTTTCGCTGAGGCGGCGTGCGGAAAAGGAGGAGTAGGGTAGGGGATATTTTTGAAGAGCGTCCACACGCCGTCCCTCGGCTCAACGCCCGTTAGGGCGTTTCCTTTCCAGTGGAAGGTGTAGTCTCTCCCCGCTCTTTTTAGTTTCTGGTCGAATGCGATGAGCGGATAGACGACGCTCAACTCTTCGCCCTTCCGCGCCGCTGTGAAGGCGACATAATCGCCCAACCAGACGACTCTATCGCTCCTCTTTCCGTTACGCCATACGGATACTTTGTCGTGCGGCGCGAAGCCCGGAACGCGCACATAGAACGCTCCGCCGTGTTTGGGAACTACCGTCACGCGCCCCGCATCTGGTAGGAAACTAACCACCTTCGCTTCGGGGCTATCGCGGTTGAAAGCCATATTCACAAACACGCCCCTCTTCGTCTTCCGAACCGTATCGCTCCACCCCAAATAGAGTCCCGTCATTCCGGTAGGCGGGCAACACCCTTCGAGGCTAACAGTGCCTTCGGGAGAGCCGGGTAACGCCCACCTATCCGAAGGGGTAGTCCTGCACAAGAATCCGCCCTCCAAGCGCCGCATCAACGACATCTGCTTCTCTCTGTCCTCGTACTTTCGCTCTCGCCATAGGCGCATAAACTCCGCATCATCCACGAAAAACTGCTCTTGCGGGAGGTAGTTGCGAAGCGTGCGCTCTACAAGGTCGTAACGGTTCGCCCGCCCCGCCCTGCCCAGATAGGCGCATACGTGCAGAAGGTCGGAGACGGCGCAGGTTTCGGAGGCGTTGTAGCCGCCGATGGCTTCAAACCAGCCATAGTCCGTCATTAGGGGTATCCAGCGCTCAAACTGATTCTCCACCCAGTCCAGATACTTTGCCTCTCCTGTGACCGCGCCAAGATGTGCAACGCCTATCAGAGAGTGCCAATGCGAGTGTGTGTGACTGGTATCGTGTCCTTTAGCGTATCCCTGTAGTCTTCCATCCACAAGCCCTTTCGCGATGCCAAGCATCTCCGTATCGCCGGTCGCCTCGTAGTAGCGCACAAACGGCTCTACGACGCAGAAGTCTAGTGAAGGGCGGTAGGCGAATCGAATCTCTTGATCATCAAGGGTAAGTTTTTCGGGCGGGGCTAACCGCAGAAGCCCTTTGCCATCCGACTCCACTGCGTATTGGCGCACCGCTTTCAAGGCTATCTTAGCGCGAGACAGCGCCTCGCGATTCCCTGTTGTAGCGAACTCCTCAATCAGAGCGCGAGTAGCCCACGCCGTCGCCCAGAGTACATCGGTATCGCTATGTGTCGGCGGGTTGAAGAGACCACAGGGCTGTTGATAGCTCAGAATGCGGTTCATCACTCCCCTCTGCACTTTTGCGCCGTAGTCAATACCGCTCATTTCGCGCATCAACACAAAAGCCAGCGCGTTCCGAACCTCGCTATCTCCAATGGCGATTTTGTCGCCACTTGTCGCGAAGGGAGGCATTTTCAGGGGCCAGTTGCCATAACTTGAGGCGAAGCCCGCCTCCTCTGAGACGGAGCCTGTCAGATAGTTCAACGACCACTTCGCTAGTAGCGTCAAATCGAGCGTATCTCTGCGGCTTTGCGCCTTTGATAGGAGCGTCGCGCTCTCGCTTTTCAGTGTCGGAAGCGTCCTTCTGTTGATAACAGGCGTGAGAAAACCGCCTAGCGTCTCCTGCGCCACACATTTCGCTGGATTCGTCGCCAAAGCCGTCGCCGCAAGCGCCCCGCTAAGGAGCAGGGGAAATAGCCCGCGTCTCTTCGCAATCATATCCTTCTCTCCTTCCACTCTACCAATGTAGTAATGCCCCGCAGTAGCGGGGCGACCTCCGCCCTAGAGGTATCTTTGGGGGCTTATATTGACAAGGGCGGACTAAATCCCGTGTCAGATTTTGGCTTTACACAGGTACTTTAGCCTAATAGAAGCGGGTGTTGGGAGTTCTAAAAATCACTGGGTTTCATAAGTAGGGCGCAGCTGCATCTTACGGATAGTTTTGAGAGTCAGATAGAGGTGAGACTCGTTGTCGGTAAGGGGCAGGAAGCCGTACTTTTTGTAGAAAGGGACGGCGTTCTTCAGCGCATCTACAACAACGGCGTTCGAACCGGCGATGTCGGCGACCCGCTGGCAGTCGTAAAGCGCCTGAAATAGCAGTTGCGCTCCGAAGCCTTGCCCATGCAGGGAGGTATCGACTGCAAGTTTGCCGAGAAGAGTGACAGGAATAGCGCGTGTTGCGGAGAACTTTAAGGAGGGAGGAAACACCTCGCCTTGAACGCTATACGAAGCGAGCGTATAGTATCCTGAGATAGAGACCCCATCCCTTGTAGCCACATACGTCACCCCTAAATCGCGGTCAGCCTCTTCTCTCGCTACATTTTTCAGGAAATGATTGAGCGATTCCACCCCGCAATCGAAAGCGATTCGATTGTGAGCGCGGTTCAACTTGACATACTGCATCATCGGCTTTGGCGCACTCCGCCAACGATTACCGTAGTCTCATTGAACCGTTGCGCCGCCGCTATAGCCGCTTCATTGGGGGCGATATCGGCTTCGAGGGCTTCGCAAAAACGCACGAACTCCGTTTCAGACAGGACGAGAGCGCTATGTTCTCCAATAACGTCCGTTGCGGCTTTCGCCGCCGCCTGTATCATAAAATCCGAGACGCTCAGTCCGCACAGTCGAGCGGCGGCTTCTATATTGGATTTTATGTCTGTGTGAATACGAAAGTTGATACGATTATCTTTTGTTGTGGTCGCCATCTCTTTTACTCCTCTAACCTCCATTTTACCACGATGTACGTAATTTGTACATACACTTTAGCCTAATAGAAGCGGGTGTTGGGAGTTGTTCATCCAAAACTGAGTCCACGCTTGCCAGAAGGTTTCGCCTGTGGAGACGATGAGGCGCGGATTGACCAACTCCACGCCCGCCCGCGCTTGAAATTCGTTGGCGCGGTCTGAGGTGGCGAGTTCCACCGTAAACGATACGGGCGGCGGGAACTTGAGAGGCTTAGGGAACTGCCTTCGGGTGAGGGCGGTGTAGGAACCCGCCTCAATACGGGCGCAGGCATCCGTTGCGGAGAGGTGTCGCGCCGCATAGCGCCCTAATCCTACCTTGACAGGAACCTGCACAACGTCCTCGCCGATAAGCGCGTTCACTTCGCGGCAGGTGGCTACATCGCCGGAGACGAACACAGCGGGGCAACCGAAGTCGCCGCATATCGCGGAGACGATGCCCGATTCGCCCACGAGCGTGTCGTTGATACGCGCATTGTACCACGCTTGCGCCGACACGGTATGGCACAAAATTCCGTCGGGAGTTCCCGCCATCGCGTGCGCCCCGATAAACAGAACCGCGTCGCAACCCTCCTGTAGCGGCTCCACATATCGCGCCCACGTATGCCCTAGCACGTACTCGGCTCCGCTCTCTAGTTGTTCGGGTATAAGGCTCTTGAAACTCCACGCGCCGCCCGCGCCGTGTCCGTCCACCACGACAATCTCTTTCGCGCCGGCGCGTTTACATCCGCGCACCGCCGCATTAACCTCGTTCGTGTAGAGCCGGCGCCCCTCTTCATACAGCGCCGCGCCGCCGTTGACCTGCTCCCAGACTGAGATTCCCGCAATCCCTTCCATGTCGCAAAACAGCATGACTCGCATGATAGTTTCCTTTTTTGCTTATGCCCATTTTTACGCTCGTAGAGAGAGTACGGCGGACTCGTACTGGCGCACATCCCCTAGCCATGCGCTAGCGACAGGCACGTTCATCTGCAAGCAGTACTCATCCCAGACCGCGCCAAACGGCAAGGTCTTCAAATCTTCCAGCGTAGCGAGGCGATAGGTGTAGTCGCCACTGAGTTCACGTTCGCGGAGCGTTTCCGTCGGCTCTAATAGGGCGAGAAGCAGGGCTTTTATCATAGCGCGAACCCCGATGACCCATGCCGCGATACGGTTGATGCTTGCGTCGAAGAAGTCCAGACCAATGTGCGTGCGCCCCAAGAAGTCGCCGCGCACCAGCTCTTGCGCGATAGCCCTGAGGTCGTCGTTCAGAATGATAACGTGGTCGCTATCCCAACGCACGCCTCTACTAACGTGAAGCAGTATCTCGTCAACATGGCACATCACCGCGGAGATTTTGTCTACAATCGTTTCGGTGGGGTGGTAGTGTCCCGCATCAAGGCAGACGAGTTTGTCATGCTTCACCGCATAGCCGAGATAGAACTCGTGCGAACCGACGACGTAACTCTCCGAGCCTAGTCCGAATAGTTTGCCCTCAATCGCGTCTAGGTTGTGCTTAGGGTTAAGAGGTTTCTCGAAAATCTCGTCGAGCGCGGACTGTAGGCGAAGGCGGGGCGCTTTGTAGTCGATGGGCGTGTCCTTCATGCCGTCGGGTATCCAGATATTGGTGACGGCGGGCGTTCCCAACCTTTCGCCCATGACCGCGCCGATTTCGCGGCTCAGTTTGCAGTGTTCTATCCAGAACTGACGAATGCCCGCGTCGTGGTGGGAGAGCGTGAAGCCATCCGCCGATTTCGCGTGAGAGAAGCAGGTGGGATTGAAGTCTAGCCCAATGCCAAGCGACTGCGCCCACTGAATCCAGCCCTCGAAATGCTCAGGGCGGATTTCGTCTCTGTCTACTGTTTTGCCGCCTGCCTCAAGGTAGGAGGCGTGAAGGTTGAACCGGTGCGTGCCCGGAATAAGCGAGAGGGCTTTCGCCGCGTCCGAGCGCAGTTCATCGGGAGTTCGCGCCTTGCCGGGGTAGTTGCCTGTAACGGCGATGCCGCCCGTCAACTCTCCGCCAAAACTCTCAAACCCCCCCACATCGTCGCCCTGCCAGCAGTGCAGGGAGATAGGAATAGCCTTTAACTTCTGAATGGCGCTGTCTGTATCTACCCCTAATTCCGCATAACGCTCTTTGGCAAGAGCGTAGGCGGCTTCAATTTTCTCAGTCTTCATAATGGCTCCTTTGTCTGAACCGCGCTTGGCGCGGAGTGGTTAATCTTTAGTGCTCGGCTCACGTAGCCGCCTATCAAACAGGTCTCTCTCTGTTTCGGGGAGAGATGGTCTATGGAAAAGGGAACGGCGAAGGTTCTAGAGTGAAATGCTTTTCGTGGTCTTCCCCGCGCACAAGAACGGGCGTATAGCGTTTCCCTACGGAGTTCGTTACCTTTTGGCGTACCGAAGTAGGGACATAACGTAGCGTCAATCCGCACCTCCGTCTATCCGAGCGGTTCGGAAGACTGCCATGTATCAACGCGCCGTCGTGGATACTCGCCTGCCCCGCCTTAAGTTCGAGGTCTACCATGCTCTGTTCCTCCTCGAATGTGACAGGAACCTCCTGATTTATGCTAAGAAGATTGCCTTCCTGCGCGGATTTGCCATGAGCGCGTATACCCAGATGGGTTCCCGGCAAAACGCGCATACAGCCGTTCTCTCTATCGCTGTCGTCAATCGCGTACCACACCGTGAGAGCGGTAGGCGGCTCCAAGCCCCAGTAGGTCACGTCCTGATGCCACGCTACGAACTTCTCCTCTTTGCCATACTTACAGAAAAAGTGGGTGGCGAGCAGATGGAAATTCGCTCCAATCAACTCCTCCACAATGTCCAGAACAGCGGGGTTTGCGGCAAGTCGCCAGATAAATTCGGTATCGAAGTGCCTGTCTAATAGCCCGATACGCGCCTTATCCCGCCCGACCTCCGCCTCAAGCCTGTCGAACTGAGCGCGAATCGCCTCCACTTCGTTCGGGGGTGTTATTTCGATACCTGTAAGGTAGCCGTTAGCCTCATAAAAGTCGCGGTTCATGGTTTTGCCTCGTTGAGAAAAGGGGCGCCGGGTCGGTAGATTGCGCCTTTGCGGGTGATAGGCAGGTACGCGCCTACAAACCCGTTAATGCGGGCTAGGTCGAGTGTGTTCCTGCTACAGTAGTTGTAGGCGATGCTAGATTTCAACTCGCCGCTCAGGTTCGCCCCTGACTTATGTACGACGCGCACCAGAAAAATAAGAACGTCGCCGGGCTGATAGGAGAAGGCGACTCCGTTCGGTGCGTAGAGGTGTTTGTCCTTCACCTCTTTTGCCTTACTAGAGAGGTTCTCACTAGGAAGAACATGAGGAAGCGCTCCCTGTTTATGACTGCCGGGAACCACCCAAGTCGCTCCGGATTCACCATCCATCTCATCCAGAAATGTAATAACCGTTACGTTCCTGTCGTCGCTCTGCGGGTCGGAGTATTCTGAATCTTGATGCCAGTCACGGTAGCTGTTTGGGAACCCCGGAACCTTGTGGATGGAGGCGGTTTCATACAGATTTATGTCAGATCCGATAAGCGCGTCTACGGTGAGAGCGATGGCGGGGTGGTAGGCAAAATCCCAGAAGATGTCGTCGAATAGCTGAAGATTGAAAGCCGCCCACACGCCGCGCGGATTGTCGGGAGGGCTGGTAGCGATTTCGGGCGCGTCCGCTAGGTTTTTCGCGTACGGGTGTTCGGCAGGCGTAATAAGCATTCTCGCGAGAGCCTCTTTGAGCCGAGTGGTCTCATTTGGAGAGACAGCGCCGCGAAGAATGTGGAAGCCATTCGCCTCAAAAGCCTCTTTGTCTTTAGGGGTGATGATGGGCAAGAGATAGTCCTCTAGCAGGGAATGTAGGGATATATTCGCCACGGAACGGGGAGAATCCTATCAAAGCTACTCGCTGGCTTCCGCTTTTACGAGCATTTTCACAATTTGGGGGAATGAACGCGCTAATTTCCACGCTGTCATGTTGTCTTCCGTGCGGATGCGAGTGTTCGCCTTGCGCTCTAACAGGTAGGCGACTATCTCCTCATCTCCCTGAGCGCACGCTACGAGTAGCGGCGTATAGCCATCGAGTCCTCTTTGGTCAATATCTGCGTGATTCGCTATGAGGAGACGCGCTATCTCTCTATTTTCGTTTTTTATAGCGGTGGTCAACGGGGTATTTTTGTAAGCGTCGGGAGTGTTCGGGTTGGCTCCCGCGTTTAGCAAAGCCTCTGAGAAAGCCTTGTTATTTTGAGCCACGGCGAGATGAAGAGGAGTAGCGCCCGTACTCTCATACGTTTTGTCGAGAGGCGCGTGATGCGCTATCAGGGCGGAAATTAGTTCGGCGTTGTCGTTTGCTACCGCGGCATGGAGGAGTGGCTCCGTTATCTCAAAAGAGCGTATGCCTACGCTTACATCGGCGCCCTTATCAAGCAAGAGAAGCGCCGCTTCCGTCTCGTTCTGCTTTACGGCGATGCCCAACACTCTTGGAGTTGGCATTGCGCCCGCCTGAATGAGTTTTTTTGCAATCTCTGTATTGTGTTTCCAGAGCGAGTAGCCTAGCAAGCCTCTTGTAGGGGTGGGGGAGGCTCCTCGCGCCAGCAGGCTCTCTGTAGCGGCGAGGTCTCCCTCATAAACGGCTTTGCTCAACGCCTGGTACAGAATGCGCTTATGTATGTTTATACCGATAACCGTGATGAGAATGAGTATCGCGAAGGTCGCTACGACTCCTTCGCGGGTTTTAATGCGTCTCATTTTTTAGCCCCCCGCGAGAAGAGCGCAAGAATTTGCGGCGAAGCCTTAGCAAGGTCTAGCGCGGTCTGCGTTCCCATCGCTTTGAAACGAGGGTCGGCGTGGTTTTGTAGTAGAATGCGTATCGCCTCCATATTTTTACTGTCTACGGCGTACATTAACGGAGACCACCCTCTAGCGTCCGGCACGTCTGCGTGAGCGTGATACTTCAAAAGTAGCCGAAGGTTCTCAATACGGTTACTCCTCACTGCGGCGGTAAGCGGCGGGTCGCCCACAAAGCTGATAAAATCGGGGGAGGCGCTGCTGTTCAGGAGGAGCCTAAGCATATCAGGGCGCGGCGACTGAGCGGCTACCACAACGGGCGACGGGGTCGCCCCAAAGTTGAAGGCGTTACTCTCCGCCCCTTTTGCGAGGAGCGCCTGCGCGACGCGCAGGTTATCGTTACGCACCGCCATAAGTAGCAGGGGAACTTCGCCAAAGAGCGGCTTCTGGTCGGCTTTGGCTCCTCTATTCAGCAGAGTGAGCGTCAGGTCTGTCATACTGTTCTTTACTGCATAGTTCAGCGCATCAGAGTCGGGTTTCGCCCCCCGTCTCAGCAGTTCATCGGCAACCGCCTCCTGTTTGTAGTAGGCGGCGCAGGCGAGAAGCGAAAGAGAGCGCTCTATTTTCGGCTCGTAGGCGGTTGTGTTGAGCCGCCCCCCCTTCGCAATGAGTTGGAGAGCGTCATCGCTTTTGCCTGCGCGAATCAGGGCGACAAGGCGGTTCGCTTGCTGACTGCGATACAGATTGCTCGCCACTAGCGCTATCAGCGCGGCGAGGAGGATATATATAGGCAAGGCTTTTGAGTTAGTTCGACTTTTTTCGCGCATTATGGCGAGGTTCTCCCATGTAGGCTACATTACGCTGTCCTCTTGACAAGCCGCTATTTAGCGATTATAGTAGATATATTACGTATCGTAATGGAATATCGTTTTTCGACCCCTCTGCGCCCTCCCTAATTTTAGGGAGAGAAAAGTTAGGCGCAAGGTAGGGAGGGGTCAAAAGAAGAGGAACTCTCTAAGTATGTCCCTGTTTTCTCGCCCGAAAGCGCGTTGGGCTGTTATCGGAATCGGCTCTCTCCTGCTTGCGCTTACAGTAGCGGTAGTGATAAGCCCTCGTTTTAGGAATAGAGCTAACCCTAAGCATTGGTTTCGACCAAAGCCGCCCGAAACCCTCTTTGATTTCAAAAATGCTATGCTGAGAGCGGGAAACCCCGGACTGAAAGAGATTGTGATAACCTTTGACGATGGGCCCCACCGTGAGAGCAGAGACCAGATTTTGGAGGCGCTCCGTCGCTTTCATGCGAAGGCGACCTTTTTCGAGGTGGGGATGAGGATGGAGCAGAACCCCGATTTACTTCGCAAAACGATAGAAGAGGGGCATGAGATTGCCAATCACACGATGTTTCATCAGACCCTACCCGGTCTCAAGCCGGACACGCTTCATAAGGGGATTAACGAAGCGGACATCGCCTACTACCGCTTTACAGGGAAGCATCTTCGCTTGCTAAGACCTCCGGGTATGCGATTCGATAAGGCGACTCTCGATGAGGCGAAGCGCTTGGGCTATATCACGGTCTCTTATACCACCGCCGCTGGCGACTATGGCGACCATGTAGACCCGAAAGTAGTGGTAGACCGCACTCTGCAAAAGACGGACAACGGGGGGATACTGCTTCTACACGACTATCCCGCTACCGCGCAGGCGCTCCCCGAAATCCTCGATACGTTGACCAAGCAGGGGTATCGTTTCGTAACGGCGGAGGAGATGATACAGCATCTTCCGCCTAAAGAGAGGCAGGAGGCGTTCGCTTTCTGGAATAAGAGTTCGGAGGCGGCGGAAGCGCCGCGCCCCTCCTTTCTGCCCATTGCGGTGTCGGAGGGCAAACCCAAAAAATCGTGACGGTTTACGGGTTTTTGGCGTTTTGAAAAAGTTTGTATGTACGCGGGAACATTCAGGGCGAACAACCCCGTAATTCAGAAGCGGAGGAGGCGTAATTCCTATGGATTTCGCAACACGGGCTGGCGGCGTATCGCGTAATGATAGTAAAGAGTTCGATGCGCTGGTGGAGAGATACCACCGGCAAGCCTATAATATCGCCTATCGTTTGACAGGAAATAACTCTGACGCGGAAGACCTGACACAGGAGTCGTTCCTACGCGCCTATCGCTTCTTCGATAGGTATCGCCGGGATATGCCCTTTGAAAACTGGCTCTACCGTATTATGTCGCGTGTGTTTATAGATGAACTTAGGAAAAAACCGAAGTTTAGAACCACTTCCCTCGACCAACCTCTCTCGTTTGGAGAGGGCGGCTCGGAAGTGACGCTTGAGATACCCGATTTCGAGTCGAATCCGGAACACCACCTTTTAGTGGACGCTCTGGAAGAGCCGTTACAGGCGGCTCTGGACTCTCTGCCTGCGGAGTTCCGCACGGCGGTCATTCTCGCCGATATTGAAGGGCTATCCTATGAAGAGATAGCGGAAGCGATGCACTGCTCTTTGGGAACAGTGCGCTCTCGACTGCATCGAGGGCGCAAACTACTGCGCCAAAAAGTGCGCGTCATTCAGAAGGCGTCGTTTTAGTTCTGTTTGAGGCATTAGAAAAGGAGATACCAGGGTGAACTGCCGTAAAGTGAGTAACCTGATTTCCGCCTATATTGACGGGGAGTTGCCCGGCGTAGAGCATCAAGAGGTGCATGAGCATCTGAAAGAGTGCCGCGAGTGCCGGGAGGAGTATGAGGGTACGCTTCAGATGAAGCGCCTACTTTCGCATATCAAGGTTCAGGCTCCGCGCCCTGAACTGTCTAGCCAAATTATCGCGCACATTCGCGCCGAGCGCGAAACCGCTCCCGCAAGAGTATCGCTCTGGCGTAGGTGGTTTACGCCCTCCCGAAGCCTGATGACCGTTACGAGCGCGTTGGCGCTAGTCGCAGTCACGGTGTTGGCGTTCTCCAAAGACCCGAACGAAATACGCTGGACTCCGACCTCCGAGGTGGCTAAAGAGGGTCTACTGCCTTCGCCTTCCGAGAGCGGTTCGCAAATTCCGTACTACTCGCCACGTGGCGGAGAGTTTGTTCCCGCCGCCAACGAATCGTATCAGATTACGCGACCCAATTCGGACTGGCGCGAACCGTTGCCAGGACTAACTCCCGCAAAGAGCGAGCGAGCGCCAAAAGCGCAGACCTTGACCGATATTTTGAGCGGCGCAAAGCGCTAGAAGCCTGCTGGAATCAGAGAAGGAGTCGTCTTGTAGAACAAGATGGCTCCTTTTCCCTACTTTTGAGCGATAATGTTTGAATTGTTTCAAAATTTGTTGGACAAATTTTGCGCTGTAGTATTGACAAGCGGATACTGGCATGATAAAATGCAACCCTAAGCAGATAACGGTGCAGATAGTCGCTTTAGAAGTTGGGATAATCGTTGAAATCTACTCCTTCTTATGTTCGGATAGCGGAACGAATTAAAGCCGATTTGTTTCCTAACGCTTCCCGGCAAGAGGGAGGGAAACTTCCTACACAGGAGGAGTTAGCGCGGCGCTACGGAGTTTCACGCTCCACTATTGTGCGCGTTATGTCGCATCTCGCGGCAGAAGGGGCTATCCATTCACGGCAGGGGAGCGGCGGCTATCTCTCTGATAAACCGCGCACTCTCGCCCAGAGAAAGTGCTTGAGCCTCATTGTTCCCGACCTCCATGCGCCTGTGACGGTGGCGACCTGTAGAGGGGTAGAGCGGAAAGCGAGGCAGTTGGGCTATCATGTGCTACTAGGCAGCTCCGAATTTCGCCTTGAAAATGAGCATGAACTGATACAACAACACCTGCAAGCGGGGGCGCAAGGCGTTATTCTCTACCCCGTGACACGGTTTCGCTCTCAGGTTGAGACCGACTATTTAACGCGCTGGGATAACCCCACTCCGATTGTGGCGTTGGATATTGTGTGCGAAGAGTGGAACTGCTCTCGCGTGGTGTTCGACAATATGCAACTGGGCTACGATATGACCCGCAAGCTGATTTCGCAAGGGCATAGGCGTATTCTCTTTATGCATACCTCCGCCGAATATCTGCACTCTTCAATACACGAACGAGCGAAAGGATGGCGACTTGCGCTTGCGGAGGCTGGTCTGCCCGTTCCCGTTTCGTATGAGACTTGGCCCACGCCCTATTACGACCTTTCGCCGAACCACTCTATCGGCGACTTGGACTATTCGAGTATCGTAGATGCGATATTGCGTCTGGAGCCGCGCCCAAGCGCAGTGATAGCGTGGAACGATGCCGCCGCCGCCTCGTTAATACAAGCCTTGTTGGATAGAGGCGGCATCTCGCTTGACGAGATACAGGTGGTTGGCTTCGACAATGAGCCGCTTATTACGCGCTTTTTCCGTCCGCTTATGCCCACCTCTAAGCCCGACTTTATTCGGCTCGGAGAGTTCGCAGTGGAGACCCTAGAGGCGATAAGCGCAGGAAACAGCGGTCACACGCGCACCTATACGTATCCCGTTCCGCTACTATGGCGCGATGTGCAGTCGCGGTTGGGTAGCGAGGAGATGGAGGCGGAGACCCCGCAACTCCTCTCTGTTTAGGGAGCGATTCAATTTTTACAACTGTTTGTCTGTGTGTGAACTGCGCGTCTTGCGGAGGATAGGATTTCCTGATTTCTCAAGTTCGCGCAACATTTGAACTACAGGAGACTGTTCAAAAGATGAAGCAACAGATTTCTCCCGCCGTTGTAGCCGTCATCATCGCCGTGGTTGTGCTTGCTGTGGGCATTTTTATGTTCAAGGGCGCAAGCGTATCTGCGACAGGCGAACCACCCAAAAAGCCAGCGGGCGTTGATGCGGAGTGGAACAAATACACTGGCGGGAAAATACCGGGACCAACCACCCCGGGCGCAAACTCCTCAACAGGAAAATAGCGCGTAAAAGGGTTGGCGTTACTTATGTTTTGATTACACAAAGGAGTACACAGTGATGACCCAACGTAGGTCAGGTTTTACCCTCATCGAACTACTCGTGGTGATTGCAATTATCGCAATTCTTGCCGCAATCCTCTTCCCCGTTTTCGCGCAAGCCCGTGAGCAGGCTCGCACCGTATCCTGCCTCTCCAACGAGAAGCAGATTGGTCTTGGGTTCAAAATGTACGCCCAGGACAACGACGAAAAGTGGCCCTTCGGAACCTATGGGGGACCGCGCAACTGGGAGGTCAACATGGACCTCGCGCCCGGAAGTATGCTCGACTGTTTTGAGACAGGCTGGACGGGCTTCGACCCGCACGATGGCGGCTTGCCATTCGAGGGGTGTCAGTATGGCGGTCAGTTCTACCGCGCTTTGATGTCGGTTCAGGTGGGTCCCTACATCAAAAACACGCAGATATGGTACTGCCCTTCCGACAAAGTGCGTACCGCCAGCGCTGACAACGTTCATAAAGGGCTACAGTCCTATCAGTGGTTCCCCGCATGGATATACAGTTTCCGCGCCTCATGGAATCCCTTCGCCTCTCAAGCCACAGGTCCTGACCTAGATGGTCAAAACCCCAGCGAACTTATAGACAGCCCTGCAAACCGCTACTTTATGGCGGAGCGCGGAGTGTTCGGATGGGACGGACAAGATGGGTGCGGTGGCGCGTGTAAGAATAGCAACAGTAACCACTCGCGTGGTTTCAACGCTATCTACTTTGACGGTCACGCCAAACTGGTTCCCTTCGGCAGAAAGTGGAAGACCATTCCCGCATCGGGTTGGTCCCCGGATCAGTCTCCTAAAGACCCCACTAACTACGGCGGTTAGTCCATTCCTGACATGAGAAAAGGCGGGAAGGAGAGTAGTACTCTCCTTCCCGCCTTTTTGCTTTTCTACCGCGTCCTTACTCGCTATACCGCTTGATGATGAGTGTTCCATTGTGTCCGCCGAATCCAAATGAGTTCGACATTGCAGTATTTACTATCGCTTTGCGTGGCGTGTTCGGCACGTAGTCGAGGTCGCAGTTCGGGTCGGGGTTCTCGTAGTTGATGGTCGGCGCGATAATCGAGTCGCGGATGGTCTGTACACAGAAGATAGCCTCAACCGCCCCTGCCGCCCCTATGAGGTGTCCGGTCATGGATTTTGTAGAACTCATGGGGATTTTGTAGGCGTATTCTCCAAAAGCGGCTTTGACCCCCGCCGTCTCGTTCTTGTCGTTCAGCCCGGTAGAGGTTCCATGCGCGTTGATATAATCTATATCTGTGGGGGCAAGCCCCGCCTTCTTGAGCGCCATCGACATAGAGCGCGCCCCGCCCTCCCCTTCAGGAGCGGGAGCGGTGATGTGGTAGGCATCGCCGGATAGCCCGTAGCCTACTACCTCCGCGAGAATGTCTGCGCCCCGCGCCTTCGCGAACTCCAACTCTTCCAGAATCACAACGCCCGCGCCCTCGCCCATCACAAAGCCGTCGCGTTCATTATCGAAAGGGCGGCTCGCCCTCTGAGGTTCATCGTTGCGCTGAGACATGGAGCGCGCCGCGCAGAACCCCGCCATACCAAGAGGAGTCAGGCACGCCTCCGCGCCCCCCGCAATCATGCCGTCAGCATCGCCCCGCTTAATCGTCTCATAAGCGTCGCCAATACTATTGGTTCCTGTGGTGCAGGCGGTGGTGATACAGGTGTTGGGTCCCTGCGCCCCAAAAGTAATAGAGAGCATACCCGCGCCCATATTACAGATAATACCGGGAATAAGGAACGGGCTAATACGCCCCGCG
This sequence comes from uncultured Chthonomonas sp., assembly GCA_903821495.1. Lineage (GTDB taxonomy): Bacteria > Armatimonadota > Chthonomonadetes > Chthonomonadales > Chthonomonadaceae > CAIJLM01. The sequence goes on from CAIJLM010000437.1 coordinate 18,102, forward strand.
CCCTTCTCAAGCAGAACTTTGTGCTGGTCTTCAATGGTCATTAGTCCGCCGATACCAGAGCCAACGCAGACCCCAATACGTGCGCTGTTCTCAGGGGCTATCTCTAGTCGCGCGTTATCAAGGGCTTGTCTACCCGCCGCTACTGCGAACTGTGCGAATCTATCGATACGCCGCGCCTCTTTCCCCGTCATATACTCAGCGGGGTCGAAGCCCTCCACTGTGGCGGCGATGCGCGTAGTGTAGCCGGTCATATCGAAGCGCGTCAGTTCGCGAACGCCCGATTGCCCCGCAAGACAGGCTTGCCATGTATCTTCCGCAGTCAGCCCTAGAGGCGTGACCGCTCCCATTCCTGTTATAACAACCCTCCGCGCAGGGCATTGGGCTTCTCTCTCTCCGCTCATGTTGAATTCCTTATGTTTTGGGGGCGAATTAACCCCCTGAGAACCGAATCCCCCTTCCCAAAAAGTTGGAGAGGGGGAAGGTTGTGTGGAAGAGTCTGTCTACGCTTATGCGCGGACAGCCTACTTCTTAGATTTTTCGATGTAGTTCACAATGCTCTGGACGGTGATAAGCGCCTCCGCCTCTTCGTCGGGGATGTCGACGCTGAACTCTTCCTCAATCGCCATGATAATCTCGACGACATCCAGAGAGTCGGCTCCTAGGTCGTCCATGACGGAGGCTTCGGGAGTGATTTTCTCCACGCTTGCGTCGGGCAGTTTGTCTACTAAAATCTTCTTAACGCTGTCTAAGGTACTCATGTTGGAAATTATCCTCATCTTCTTTCAGTGTGTTGTGTGGGTTTACTTACGGTACGCTACATGAAGAGTCCGCCATCAATTGAGATGACCTCTCCTTGAATGTAGGCGGCGGCGGGAGTGCAGAGGAAAGCGACCACGTTCGCGATGTCCTCTACCTTGCCCAAACGCCCTAACGGAACCATTTTCGTCGCGGCTTCCATCTGTTCCGGCTTCAATGCGGCGGTCATGTCGGTCTCTATAAAACCGGGTGCGACGGCGTTCACGCGGACACTGCGCGAGCCTAACTCTTTCGCAAGCGATTTCGTCAATCCAACCAGTCCCGCTTTCGATGCACTATAGTTCGCCTGACCTGCCGCTCCTACCTTCCCAATTACAGAGCCAACGTTAATAATTACGCCGCTTCTTTGGCGCATAAACGCAGAAACCACCGCTTTGGCGCAGAGAAACGCGCCTTTGAGGTTGGTATTCATCACTGCGTCCCAATCCTCCTCCGACATCCGCATTAGAAGTTTGTCGCGAGTGATACCCGCATTGTTGATAAGAATGTCTACGCGCCCATACTTTTCGAGCGTCGTCTTCACCATCCGCTCCACCTGAGTCGCCTGAGCGACATCGGCTTGTACAGCGATAGCCTCTCCGCCCGCTTCGATAATCTGGCTTACAACCGCTTCGGCTGAGGCGGCGCTACGGCTATAGTTCACGACGACCTTCGCGCCCTCTTGTGCAAGAGCGATGGCTATCGCGCTACCAATACCGCGCCCCCCGCCTGTGACAATCGCAACCTGACCCTCTAGTTTCATACGCCTAGACCTCTTGTTCTACTTTTAACTGCGCTATTACGGAGGCGAGCGAGTCGGGGTCTTGAACGCTGAACGTTCGCGCCGTTTTATCTATGCGCCGCATCAGCCCGCAGAGTACTTCGCCACTACCGAGTTCGATAAACGTATCGAAGCCATCCGCCAAAAGGCGTTGCATGGATTCTTCCCACCGAACACTACCGCTCACCTGTCGCGTCAAGCCACCCACCACATCGTCTGGCATTTCAGCGTACTGCGCGGAGATGTTCATAATGACCGGGACTTGAGGCTTGCGGAACGCAACTCCGCTCAACGAATGAAAGAGCGCGTCGCCAGCGTTGACCATAAGAGGAGAGTGAAAAGGTCCTGAAACAGGCAAGGGGATGACCCGCTTTGCGCCCTGTTCTTTCGCGATTTCGCCCGCCTTCTCCACCGCCCCCGCCTCGCCCGAAATAACGATTTGACCGCCGCCATTGTAGTTGGCTACGGCTACCAGCCCTGCGCCGCTCGCTCGCGCTTCGTCGCATATCGCCCGTGCAACCTCCGCAGAGACCCCTATGAGCGCGGACATGGCTCCGGGCGTTCGCTTCGCCGCGTCTCGCATCAGCTCGCCGCGTGTTCGCACTAGCTGTAGACCTGCCTCGAAAGGTAGCGCGCCCGCCGCTGTCAGCGCCGCGTACTCGCCCACGCTGTGCCCCGCGCAGGCTTCTGGCTGAACGCCGCTTGCGTCTAAGAAGAGTTTCCATGCGATAAGGCTTGTGACGTAGAGCGCGACCTGCGCGTTCTCGGTGGCTTTCAGCGTCTCTTCGGGCCCCTCGAAGCAGAGGGCGGCGAGGTCGAATCCTAGAGTAGCGTTCGCCTGCGTGAAAACCTCTTTGGCGAGGGCGGTTTCGTTATAGAACGCCTGCCCCATGCCTACCTTTTGCGAACCCTGACCGGGAAACAGAAAAGCGATTTTACCCATCTCTTTAGTAGTCTCTATTCCAGCGAATGACGTTTGCGCCCCATGTTAGACCCGCGCCAAACCCTACAGTCACCACAATATCGCCCCGTTTGAGGCGTTTCTGTTCTGCGGACTCTCGAAGGGCTATCGGCACGGAGGCGGCGGAGGTGTTGCCGTAGCGGTCTACGTTTACAGCGACCCTCTCCATCGAAATACCGAAGCGTCTTGCGGCGGACTCCAGAATACGGATGTTCGCTTGGTGCATAACAAGGAGGCTTATGTCAGAGGGCTTCAGGCAGGCTTTGTCTAACGCCTCTTGTATCACATCAGGGACTGTCTCGACCGCGAACTTATAGACCTCTTTGCCCTGCATCTGTAGGCAGTTCCGTCCACTCTCAAGCGTCTCCGCCGTTGTAGGGGTGCGTGTGCCGCCGGCAGGTAGCCAGACCGACTTCAATCCGCTTCCATCGGCGCGTAACACAGAGGAGAGTATTCCCTCATCGGGCGCGCACGGGGTCAGAACCGCCGCGCCCGCGCCATCTCCAAAGAGAATACAGGTCGAGCGGTCGTCCCAGTTCAGGTGCTTCGTGAGGGTGTCCACGCCAACGACAAGTATCTTCTCCATCATACCGCTCTGAATAAAGCCGGTGGCGGTGGCAAGCCCGTAGCAGAAGCCAGAACAAGCCGCGCTTAAATCGAAGGCGCCCGCTTTCGTCGCGCCTAGCGCGTCTTGCAGAATGCAGGCGGTGGCGGGCCACACATAGTCGCCCGTTGCGGTGGCGCATAGCACAAGGTCGAGTTCGGCGGGGTCTACCTGCGCGTCTTCTAGGGCTTGGCGGCACGCAATGAGGGCTAGGTCGGAACTCGCTTCGTCGGGGCGCGTCACGCGGCGCTCACGGATGCCTGTGCGCGAGGCTATCCACTCGTCGGTGGTCTCCACCCGCTTCGCTATCTCTGCATTTGTGACCGCCTGCTCTGGCACATACATCCCTAGCCCCGCTATGCCAGCGTGACGAAGCGGGAGGGGTGAGTAGGTTGCGGGAAACTCTGTTAGGACGCTCATGCGCGGTTCACTTTTCTAGCGCTAAAATTTGGGAATGACTATTCGAGCGGAGGAGGCGAGGGAGAGAGGCTTATCCGCTCTCGAATGGTCTCCACAATGCGATTCTCTACAGCGCGTTCCGCCACCTTGCAGGCGTTTAGTATCGCGTAGGAGTTAGAGCGCCCGTGCCCGATAATACAGACCCCGTTGATACCGAGTAGGGGAGCGCCGCCGCGTTCTGCATAGTCTACCCGTTTTTTAAGGGCGCGGAATGCAGGTTTTAGCGGAATTGCGAACGCTTTTGCGAATCCGAGTCTGTTCATCTCCTCTTTTAAGAGAGTCTGAATCATCTCCGCCACGCCTTCGCTCGTCTTCAATACCACATTTCCGAGAAAACCATCGCAGACCACCACATCTATTCCGCCTCGATAGATGTCGCGCCCCTCGATGTTGCCAACAAAAGTGAGATTCGTGTCGCCCGCAAATGCTTGACGGAAAAGGGCGTTGGTGCGTTTCACTAAGTCGTTGCCTTTAGAGTCCTCTTCGCCATTTGAGAGAAGTCCGAGACGAGGCAGGGAGACATTGAGAACCTTTTCAGCGTAGACGCAACCCATGAGGGCGAATTCGTAGAGGTTGTTGGGGTCGCAATCCACCGTCGCGCCGGAGTAGAGCATATACGCCCGACCTGTTTG
>CAIJLM010000438.1 GCA_903821495.1 uncultured Chthonomonas sp.
GCCCTATGTGTCTATAATAAGTGAGACTCGTTAATTTTCGGTTCTACTGTCACAAACTCTACGGGCGAGAAGGGTTTTGCTTTCAATATGAATGTTCCACTATACTCTGACGCGACCTCTGGTTCTTCCGTTCGGAATGGCGCGGCTACTCACGGCGCACCTGGATTTTTGGTAGGGGGTACGGAGCCGGAGGCGACACGCCCCCTACCAAAAATCGCCTCCGAACCCATCGCGCCCACACAACGGGCTAAAGCTACACGCCGTCGGTACTCACTGGAAGACAAACGCCGCATCCTAAGGCTAGTCGACGCCGTAACGCAGCGCGGGCAGATAGGCGCAATCTTGCGACGGGAGGGGATCTACTACTCCACTCTTCGCCTCTTCCAAGAGCAACGGGAGGGCGGCAGGCTCGAACAGGGCGCTACCTCGGTTAAGAAGAGTAAAAACGAACTGACCGCCGCTCTTGCCAGCAAGGTCAGTCAACTCGAACGCGAGAACAAGCGTCTCGCCAATCAACTGGAGAAAGCCGAGATTGTCATCGACTTCCAAAAAAAACTCTCGCGACTGCTAGCCCTCGACACTCCGGAGCAGAGTTCCTAACGGAAGCCGTCACGGAGCTGACACGGCAGGCGGGAGCGCGACTTGCCTGCCGGGCTCTCCCGGTAAGCCGGGCCACCTACTATCGCAACCGCAAAACCTCTCTGTCGAAGCCGGATGTCGAGGCGGCTCCCCTCCCAAAGGCGAGCAAGCGAAGAGGACCTGTGCAACGCGCGCTGACCGAGGAGGAGCGAGAGACCCTCCTCTCTGTCCTGAACTCAGAACGGTTTGCCGACCAGTCCCCGCGGGAGATATACGCCACTCTCCTCTCGGAGGGCGTCTATCACGGCTCGGTCTCCACGATGTACCGATTGTTGCAACGGAACCAGCAGGTCAAGGAGCGACGCAACCAGTTGCGCCATCCGACCTACACGAAACCAGAACTGCTGGCGACGGCTCCAAACCAGGTCTGGAGTTGGGACATCACCAAACTCAAGGCGGCGAGCAAGTGGACCTACTACTATCTGTATGTCATCATCGACATCTTCAGCCGCTACATCGTAGGCTGGCGCATTGCGCCTGGTGAAAGCGCCGAGTTGGCTCAGGAACTCATTCTGAACGCTTGCCTGACACAGAACGTCCTTCCCGGACAACTCGGCATCCACGCAGATCGGGGTAGCGCAATGACCAGCAAGGTCGTCGAACAACTACTTGTGGACTTAGGCGTGACTAAAACACACAGTCGCCCGCATATATCCAACGACAATCCGTACTCGGAGGCTCAGTTCAAAACGCTCAAATATCGACCGGAGTTCCCGGAGCGTTTCGGCAGTCAGCCCGATGCAGTGAGTTTCATTGGAGAACTGATGGATTGGTACAACACGGAACACAACCACTCCGGTATCGCCATGCTCACCCCGGAGACCGTACACACGGGGCGAGCGCCCCAGGAGATAGCTCGACGCGAAGCGGTTCTGAGGGAAGCCTACGCGGCTCACCCTGAGCGCTTCGTTCGACACCCGCCAAGACATCCGCCGCTTCCGGAGGTAGCATGGATTAACCCGCCCGATAAGGAACGGGCAACTGCGGCAGAAACCAACCAAACTACAGTAGATATTTCAACCGATTTGTCTCAATTACCTTGACACATTCCGGATATTGACCAGAAGCGTTGCCCTGAGTGCTACTCATTTATAAAATTCAACGCGAATAGTTGTCCCTTTTGTCTGTCTCCGCAGACGAAAAACTGGAAGGTAAAGCAGGGGCTAAGAAGCGGGTTACCCATGCTCCTCTATTTAGCCTTCATCCTCCTCTTCTACACCAGAATAGTTTTGCACCACAGCCGTCGCTTTACAGACTACGCGCAGAAAGTACATATAACTCCTTCGGAATTTCACTTTGCGCTTGAGGACGGTATGCGGTTTGCCGTCCTTACAGGAACTATTCGCAACGACACGCGGGTTTCATGGAACCAACCCAGCATAGAAGTCCAGTACTTCGATAAACAAGGGAGATTGATTGATACAGAAACATACGATGACCCAAGGATGACTCTGGCTCCGTATACTGAACAGGAGTTCAAAATTCAATGCGAGGCAGTCCGCCCCAATGCCGACTATACAACTCATAAAGTGGTTATTCGGTACGCGGAGGAGGCGAATCGTTTCAATCTCTTGTAGTTCGCCCACCCCGCCCCGCTCCTATTACTGGAAGCGGGGACGAGCTTATCAGGGGTGATTTACAGGTTCGTGCAGGACGACGCGAAAACCGAAGTTTGCGTCCCAGTGGTTATCTGGAGTTGAGTAGCGTGCCGCGCAACGAAAATCGCTTTCATGCGAGTTTAGGAAGGAGCCTCCTCGAGCAGATCGTGTTCTGGGAGGCGGGGATGGCAACGGATTTTTGGCGATTTCTACCCTGTAACCTTGAGTGTAACCGTCTTCGCAGTACTGAAAAACGTTCCCCGCCATATCGTACAGCCCGTATCTATTGGGTGGAAAACTTCCTACAGGCGCGGGATTAAAATGGGCTTTATCGACGGAGCATTGCAGTAGGCGGCTCTCAAAATAGTCGCCCCATGGATAACGCTTCTCGCCGTCTCCTCCATGTGCGGCGTACTCCCACTCCGCCTCGCTTGGCAGACTTCCGCCCGCCCATTCGCAATACGCCTTCGCCTCTTTCCAACTGATATGCACCATAGGATGCGCTCCGTTCCAGTCCCATTCTGGCTTGCGGGCTTCCCAATCAAATGGCTTGAGAGCCGCCGTACTATATTTGGAAAACTGAGATACTGTAACGAGATTTTCGCTCATCCAAAACCCGCGGACTTTCATGCGGCGTTGCGGAGCCTCCGCTTGAACCATATCTTCAATTTCAGGAGTTTCTCGAATTAAACGCTTAATCTCCTCTTTCGAACTTCCCATAAGAAAAGAGCCTTCGGGTATCCAGACAAACTCCAGCCCTGTTTTAGGGTCTTTGCGCGTTTTGGGAGGAGAGGGTTTTGCGGGCGGAGTTGAGGCATCTTTTTGCGCTAGAGTGAACACAGGGGCGCAGAGTAGAGCGACAATCAAATACAGGTATCCTGCTCTTAGCATATCAGAGTCCTTGTTCTCTACATCCCAATCTGCTGACGCTGGGTCTGTTCGACCTGCTCCACGCGCCTATCCATACGCTGTAGCGCCGAGTCAAAACTCATGTCGTACTGCGTGGCGGTGTCGCGCAGACTGCTCAGTTCATCGCGTAGAAGGCGCACCTCTTGCCGTAATGCGGACAGCTCGCCGCTGTTCTGCGCGGAGGTCTGTTGACCGGCGCGAAGTTGGGCTATTTCCACTTTGGAACGCGCCATCGTCTCGAATATCTTGACGACAGCCGTGCCGCCTCCAAAAATCAGGAAGACGACTAGCGCTCCAATCCACTCAGAATCCGCTAAAGGCAGAGAAGAGAAAAGAGAATCCACGTTCTAACCTCCCGGTGGTAGAGATTGCCAGTTTGGCGCAGAGCCAACGGAGACGCGCTGACTCTCAAGGAGTTGTACGCGCCGCTCCATACGCTCTAAGGACGAGTCGAAACTCATGTCGTACTGCGTGGCGGTATCTCGGAGGGCTTGTATCTCGGCGCGAACCGCATCTAGTTGGGCTTGCACCTGCTGATTCACAACGACCTCGCGCTGTAGGCGCAACTCCATCATCTTGCGCTTATGGTGCGTCCATATCAGCGCGAACGGCACGGAAAGCACAACGAGGGGCAGACCGATAAAGATACAAAGAATGGCAAAAATTGGCATCGAATCTGGCATATCTACTTTCCTATCACAACGTTTTGAGCGCTCTCTTCCAGAGGCGTATTGGGACGGCGTTCAACCATCTCCATCCTCCGCTCCATGCGCTGAAGGGCGGTATCGAAACTCAGGTCGTACTGCATACTCGTATCCCGTAGAGAGCGTACCTCTTCGCGTAGTGCATTCAGTTCTGCCCGTACATTGTCATCTACACCGCCGCGTATCTGTATCTGCATCTCCAGTACTTTACGCTTATGAGTTGTCCATATAGCGACAATGGGTATCGCCAAGCCGCCGGAAATCGCTATTATAGGTATCAACAGCGCTGGTTCCATCTGTACCTCTTTCTCTCTAAATCCTCAAAAGATACGACTATCGCCCGATATTTATCGAGTTTTTGTTTTCGTCCGCTATCTGATTGACGCGCTGTTCTACGCTTCCAATACGCCTATCCATATTCTGGAGAGCGGTATCAAAACTGATGTCGTACTGCATACTCGTATCTCGAAGAGAGCGAATCTCGTCTCGCATGGCGCTGAGTTCGCCGCGCAGGTTCTGGTCGGTATCGCCCCTCATACGCAGTTGCAGTTCTAGCATTTTGCGCTTATGGGATGTCCAGATACTCATTCCAGGAAGCAGGACAAACAGCCCGCCACAGACTAAAAACGCTGCAAAATCCCCCATTTGAAAACTCTCCTCTCCCTACTGCCCAATGCCTATTTTTTGCGATTCCCCCGGCTCGACCTGATTTACGCGCCGCTCCATAGCGGACACTCTCTGCTCCATGCGTTGGAGAGCAGTGTCGAAACTCAGGTCGTACTGCATACTCGTATCGCGCAGGGCGCGAATCTCTTCGCGCATGGCTTGCAACGCGGCTTCGGTAGACGAATCGCCCTGTTTGCCCTGCTGAAGGCGCATCTTCACGATACTCTTATGGTGTTCCGCCAAAATCGCGGTAAAGCCTAGAGCGCCTATCATTGCGCTAAAAACAATCATTACCACTGCGCCGCCGTTCATGGGCTTCCCCTCTCATTATGAAATTGAGCGCGTTATCGCCAAAGCGTCCTTCAAGTCGAGCGAACCTGCGTAGAGGGCTTTTCCGATAATCACCGCGTCTACGTTGGACGCGCCCCCCCGCTCTAGTTTCACCAAATCCTCAATGTCCTTACGGTTGGTAACGCCGCCGGAAGCCGTCACTGCAAGGCGGGGAACGCAGGCGGCAATCTCCCTCAGCGCAGTTAAGTTGACCCCTTGTAGCATCCCGTCTCGCGCAATATCGGTAAAGATGAAGCGTTTTGCGCCCAGAAGCCCCATACGAACCACGAAATCCGTCGCCTTCTCGCCGCTCTCCTCCTGCCAACCCTGCACCGCCACAATACCATTACGAGCGTCTACGCCAATGGCTACACTATTTCCGTATTTGGCGAGAATGTTTTCGCAAAGTTCTGCATTAAGGGCGGCGGTAGTGCCTACCACCGCGCGAGCCACCCCCAACTCCACGAGTTCGCGAACGCTCTCCAGAGTGCGAACGCCGCCGCCGAACTGCACAGGTAGCCCGACTTCCGTCACAATACGCGCAAGAACAGCGCGGTTCAGGGGGTTGGGTCGCCCCTCTTTCGCGCCGTCAAGGTCTACAATGTGTAGCCACTCCGCCCCCGCATCGCGCCACTGTTGCGCGATAAGCAGGGGGTCTTCCGAATAGGTCGTCACAGCGTCGAAACGCCCTTGGTTTAGGCGGACGCAACGCCCGTCTTTGAGGTCGATAGCAGGGTAGAGTATCACAGTCGGTTATGCAAGGCTCCTTATTTGAAGATTACCCCCCTCCCTGCCCTGCGGGCATCCCTCCCCGAAACGGAGAGGGATGGGAAAGGTTAGGGGGCTAGGTATTAACTACACCAACGCGCGCGCCACGCTTGAAGCATGAGAACTTTCCACAACGCGCTATCCCAGTTGTAGGTTCCGGTGAGATGTTCGTCCCAACGACGACGCACCAATGCGGCATCGAACAGCCCTTCGGAGGCGAGATGGTCGCTATCCAGGAGGTCTTCCGCCCAGTCTCGCAGATCGGTTCGCAACCAGGCGCCGACAGGAATAGCGAAACCCGATTTCGGGCGCTCTAGCAGTTCGGCGGGCAGGTGTTTCTGGAATACCTGACGCAGAATCCACTTGCCTCTACCATCGCGCACTTTGAGATGGAAGGGGAGCGTCCATGCGAACTCCACAATACGATGGTCGAGGATGGGAACTCGCGACTCAAGGCTAACACCCATGCTTGCGCGGTCAACTTTGGTCAGAATATCGTCATGGAGATAGGAGAGCGTATCGTAGACCATCATCCGCTCTATAAAGTTGGCGACATCCACGTCCCCTATCTCTGTACCTCGCGCTGGCTCATGGAAGCCCCGTAGCAGGTCGTCCGCCCTCTGCACTTTCGCAGTGGCGTAGGCGAAGTCTTCCGGCGCTTTTACAATAAGGAAGGGAGCCAGTTTTTTTAGTTTATGCCCGATGGGACCCTCTTTACCGGAGAGTTTCCCCAGACTAGAGAAGGGTTTGAAACGCCTATCCAGCGTAGCGACATCCTGCTTCACTATCCAGTTATGAATACTCCGCCGCACGCCAAAAGGTAGTTTTCCAATATAGCCCCACAGTTTTTGCGAGAAGAGATAGCGCTGATACCCGCCGAAAAGTTCGTCTCCGCCATCTCCTGAGAGGCTCACGGTAACGCTCTGCCGCGCTAGGCGCGAAACCAGAAAGGTGGGGATTTGCGATGCGTCTGCAAAAGGCTCATCGTACATATCGGGAAGCAGTTTGATAACGCTCTGCGACTCCTGCGGGGTTACGATAAGTTCCGTGTGGTCGGTTCCCAGATGCTTCGCCACAATCGCGGCGGCATCCGCCTCGTTGTACTTCGCCTCCTTGAAACCAATCGTAAACGTCTTTACAGGCTTTGAACTCTGCGCCTGCATGAGCGCGACGACGGTGGAGGAGTCTATCCCGCCCGAAAGAAACGCGCCTAGCGGCACATCCGAGAGCATCTGCATCTTCACGGAGCTACTCAGCAGGCTCTCTAGCGCAGAGACCGCCTCCCGCTCTGAGCCGCGAAACATACTGCGCCGCCCTGTATTTACCACATCGCGTAGCGACCAGAACGGAACAGGGTTGGCTCGTTCGGTGGCGGCGTTGAGTTCGAGAATGTGACCCGGCGGTAGTTTATGCAGGGCTTTGAATATGGCGTTGGGCGCGGGGATATAGCCGTAGATAAGGAAGTCCTGCACCGACTCCGCGTCCAGTTCCGTTCCGTATTTGCGAAATTCGGGATAGGCATGGAGGGGCTTAATTTCGGAGGAGTAGACGAAACTGCTCCCTACCCAGCCGTAGTAGAGCGGCTTAATTCCTACGTGGTCGCGCCCTAGCGTAAGGCGACGCTCTTTTGCATCCCACACAGCGTAGGCGAACATCCCGTTAAAACGCTCGGTGGCGCGACGCACTCCCCACTCCTCCATAGCCGCCAGCATAACTTCGGTATCGGAGTGTCCGCGAAAGGTATGCCCCGTTTTGAGCAGTTCTTCGCGGATTTCGGGCGCATTGTATATCTCGCCATTAAAAGTAATGGTGAACCGCTCGCTCTCCGAGCGCATGGGCTGATGTCCAAGCGGGGTGAGGTCTACTATAGCGAGGCGGCGAAACCCCATGCCCACGCCGAGGGTCGGCTCCGCCCATATCCCCTCGTCGTCGGGTCCGCGCAGTTCCATACGATGACACATATCGCCCAATAACTCATGCGCCTCGCCCAACGCGATGCCCTTACCATTCCAAAAACCGGTGATACCGCACATTCAGTCCTACTCCTTTTGCCCTGTTCAGGGCGGTATAGAGCAACCACTCTTACAAAATTAGATGGTTTTATTATAGCGCCCCTGCGCCGACTCTCCAAAGCCTTTTCCCAAAACCCTGTCCTTAAAAACACTCAAAAGGAGGAATCTGCGAGCATAAGGAGTATTTATACCTGTATGGCGTGTATAGTCGAAAAGAATACGTAAAAAAAGCGTGTGCAGGGTTCATTTTATTTTTCAAGATAATTGTGTAACTAGCCATATATTTGGTAGAATCTAATGGTATATACATTGAGGTAGTTCGCCGCCTTTTTACCGCCCTAACGCCTAGCGTATCGCTTTAGGAATCAGGGATTCTGTTGTACGTTGAGCGAGGTATCGCCATGAGAGTCTTTAGGACGCTATACGCCATTTCTTTACTTCTGCCGTGTGCGACCCAATCGGGATTCGCACAACGCTCTCCTATACCTTCCCCGCCAAGCAAAAAGTTGATTCAGCGCGTCATCGAAATCACCAATCGCGAGCGTGTCAAGCAGGGTCTCGCCCCGCTCAAACGTCACGACGTTCTCTGTGAAGCCGCTACATGGATGGCGAAGGATATGGCGGAAAACCGCTACTTCGCCCATCAAGACAAGCAGGGCAGAACGTTGGGGCTTAGGCTTCAAGACTTCGGGTATGCGCGGTTGAAGTCGGTGGGCGAGAATATCGCTGCGGGGCAGGAGGAGCCTAAAGAGGTGGTAGCGGAGTGGCTGAAAAGCCCCGGACACCGCGCCAACCTATTCGGCTCGACCTACCGCGAAATCGGGGTTGGGTATGTCGCCAGTCCCAAAGGCGAGTACGAGTCCTACTGGGTGCAGGATTTTGGGATGCGCTCTCGAATCTATCCCGTTGTTATCAACGAAGAACACGCGGAGACAGACACTCCTAAAGTCCACCTCTATATCTATGGCGAGGGCTGGGCGGAAAAAATGCGTGTCAGTAACGACAAAGAACACTGGTCTGCATGGGAGCCTTACAAGGCTGAGAAAGAGTGGGAGTTAGAGCCGGGCGAGGGAAAGCGCGTCGTCTATGTCGAACTGCAACCGGATGGCGGAGACCCGCAGATTTCTGAGGATGCGATTGATTTAGTGGCGAAAGAGGGCGCGAACACGCCGCCCAAAACCGTCAGCCCTAACCCCGTAGCCCCCAAACCTGTTAAACCGATGGATACAGGCGACAAAGAGCCTAAGAAGCAAGACCCGCCGCCCGCCGAACCGCCAAAGAGAGAGGAACCTAAGAAGGAACCTCCCAAAAAAGAGGAGCCTCCTCCCGCCGACCCGCCCAAAAAGGACGCCCCTAAGAAGGAAGAGCCTCCCAAGAAGGATCCTCCGAAAAAGGATCCCGGTAAGGAGCCCGTGCCAGACTGTTAGAGTCTTTTTAACCCCTCCCCGTTCTGTGAACGCCCCTCCCCGAAACGGAGAGGGGCTTGTTACTATGAGCGGTCGGAGTCTCGCAAACATTCGTCTGATTTGGTCAAGATAACACAACAAAGGAAACCTCCCGCCGTGTCTAGCGCATCCACAACCCTCACGCTTGATAGCGAACTCTCTCTCGCCGACCTGAAACCCCTACCCGAAAGAACTCTGGGGCGTATCGGGCGGAAAATCTCCGTTGTAGGCTTCGGAACCGCCCCGCTCGGAAGCGACAACACAACCCCCGAAGAGGCGACCCGCATCCTTGACTACGCCATGAATCAGGGCGTTCTCTACCTTGATACCGCGCCCGTATATGGCGACCCCAACAGCAAGTACGGCAACGCCGAGATGAAACTCAAAGAGATTCTAAAGACGCGCAGAAGCGAAGCGTTTCTGGTGACGAAGGCGAACTCTGGGCGGCAGACGCGAGACGGTATTTTGGAGCAGATTGAGGAGAGCCTGCAACGGATGGGAGTGAATGAGGTAGACCTCGTGCATATCCACAACCTCGGCGACTTCGATATGGAGACGTTCTTTACGGAAGATGGGGCGCTTGCGGGTTTGCAGACCGCCAAAGAGCGTGGATTGATTCGCTATTTAGGAATCAGCGGACACATTCGCCCCGCGCGATTCACAACGGTTTTGGAGACGGGGCTGATTGACCTTACGATGGTCACGCTGAACTTTGCAGACCGCTTCAACTACGATTTCGAGAGCGCGGTGACGGCTACCGCGAAAAAACACGATGTCGCCGTCGTCGCAATGAAGGTTCTGGGAGGCTCTAAGGACTGGAAATACGACGCGAACACGCCCGGAACTCTCGCCGACTACCACGAACAGGCGATTCGCTATGCGCTAGGGATTCCGGCTGTCTCGTGCGCGGTTATCGGTTTCGCGAATGAGAGAGAGGTCGCTCTCGCCCTCGACGTGGCGCGTCAGGATAAGCCTTTAAGCGATGACGAACTCTCCGCCCTGCTGAAAGTCGGACAGGAACTTGCAGTAGAGCGCGGTCTGTACTATGGTCCCGTAGAGGGCTAATGGTTCATTCAGATTGTATGGGTAGGGGCGAACCCGTGTGTTCGCCCAATGAAGGGGGCGGACACATAGGTCTGCCCCTACATTTATGAAGGACTAGAGCGGATACGCCGCGAACGCCTCCGCGTACTTCACGCCTGTTCCCGTATTAAATAGAACCACCGTATCCTGCGGACGTATCGCCCCGGTAGCCAGCAGTTTCCGCAACGCAGAGAGGCACGCGCCCCCCTCCGGGCAGGTGTTCACGCCAGTACTCGCGCCCATTGCGTAAGCGTCCGCCATCAGTTCCGAGTCCTCTATCGCGATAGCCGTTCCGCCACTCTTCCGCAGTATATCCAGCATGATAAAGTCGCCAATCGCACGGGGAACCCGCAGACCGGACGCGACGGTATGCGCGTTCTCGAACATCCCCGCATCGCTGACTCCCGCCTCGAAAGCGCGAACAATCGGGGCGCACCCCGCCGCCTGAACGCTCACCATACGCGGACGTTCGCTTCCTATCCAGCCCATACGCTCCATCTCCTCAAACGCCTTCCACATTCCGACCAACCCTGTGCCGCCGCCCGTCGGATAGAGTATCACGTCGGGCAGTTTCCAGTCCCTCTGTTCGGCTATCTCGTACCCCATCGTCTTTTTGCCCTCCACGCGGTACGGCTCCTTGAGGGTGGAGACATCGAACCAGCCCTCCTCCGCCTTGCGCTCCTGCACGATACGGGCGCAGTCGGTTATCAAGCCATCCACGAGCGTGACCTTCGCGCCCATCAGTTCGCACTCAAGGCGGTTCGCCATCGGCACATCTTTCGGCATGAAGACGTGCGCCTCTATCCCGACTCGCGCCGCGTAGGTCGCCATCGCGCCCCCCGCGTTACCTGCGGAGGGTACGGCGAGTTTCGTCGCGCCCAACTGTTTCGCCATCGGAACGGCGACAGCCATGCCCCGCGCCTTGAAGGAGCCTGTCGGATTCACGCCTTCGTCCTTTATGAACAGTCGCCCGCTCTTCATGCCGAGCGCATCGGCGAGAGCGTCTACTAGGAGAAGCGGCGTGCATCCCTCCCCTAGCGTGGGTGGCTCAACCTCTAAATCCAACGGCAGAACCTCCCGATACCGCCAGAGATTCCAGTCGCGGGAGAGGAGTTTGGCGGGCGACAGACGGTCTTTCACGGCGCTGAGGTCGTAGTTGACTTTGAGAGGCTTGCCGCACTTGCAGAGGTTGATAAGCCCCTCAATAGGGTAGTGCGCTCCGCACGCCCAACAGGTTAAATCGGTGACGAACATGGTGTCTCCTTGATTGCTAGTCGCTTTTCTTCAGCGTAAAGCCGTCAATCCCTACCAGATAGCCCTCCGACTTCCCATCCTTGCCGGTAATCTTCACGGCGAGCGCGTTCTTGCCCGCTTTGAGCGCGACTTTACCGATGACTACCGCGCCGCTCGGAATCACGTCGGGATTGTAGAGGTTGACACCTCCCCCTACCGACTCTCCCCCAATCCATATCTCAATGTTCCCGTAGTCCTTCGCCTTTGTGAAGTAGCCCGTCAGTTCAAACGTCCCTGCACTCGGCGCGGGTAGGTTCAGGCTTAATGTCGCGCTCTCTTTGGTCGGTCTCCACCAGAGTTGGGTCATGCCGCTCCACTTTCCCGCGAACGGCGACATATCCTGCGATTCAAGGGGCCCCTCATTGGCTTTCGCGCTCTCTAAGAGGTCTTCCCCTTCGATAATTCCTGTGATTTTGAAGGGAGGCGGCGGAACGAACGGAAGCAAATCGTCCGCGTTGGTCGGGAAGGCGGGGAAAGCGCCGTGCGGCTCCGCCTGATACCAGTAGGCGACAGAAGAGTAGTCCCCCTCGTGGTCGTTGTTGGTTCCGTGTTCAATCGTCACCTTGAGCGACTTTTTGAAGGGCATCGCGTCCTCGATATGCCAGCGATACGCGCTCACGCGCCCGACTTTGGTATCTTTAATCGTCACGCCGTGATAGGGCGCGGAGTAGAGTCCTCTATCGTAGTACCAGCCGCTCGAAAAGTAGTCTTCCGTGCCGGTTCCGATGATGGAGGGCTTCTCTTCGCCGTCCACGTGTATCATCTCATCGCCTTCGAGGAAGCCTAGCCCGTTACCGCGGCGGTTCTGCATGAAGAGCGCCGTCCCTACGAAATGCCCCTTGCCTGTCGCGTCCAGAATCGTATAGTTCTTGTTGGGCGTGGTCGGGTTCTCTCGGCGGTACTGCGCGTGAAAGTGGCGCAGGTCTTTGGGCAGTTTATCGTAGCCTGTGAAGTCTATGTTGTAGTAGAACGCATCTATATTCTTCTTGCTCATGTTGGTCAGCGTCCACCGCGCCGACTTATGGAACGGCATGGGCCAGTAGCAGTTATAGCCCCCGCTCGTCTCGTTCAGCGGTAGCGAGATATAGTCCGCCTGCTCTCCGAAGCCAACTCCGAAAAACAGCCCGATAGGAACCTCCACGCTTGGAGTCTTCTCATCGTCCCAGTACATCCGCAAGATGGCTTGCAGGTGTATATCCCTGTCGGAGCGGGGTGCTATCGTCACCCAGAAGCGACGAACGATACCCGCGCCCTTGTAGTCGAGCATTTTCAGCGTCTCGCCGGGCTTCACGAAGCGCATATCGCCATTGCCGCCGCCCCTATCCCAACTTCCCTCGTGTTTCGGGGTTCCGCTACGGGGGGACATCAGACTACCGAGCGTCCCCGCGCCTAGCCCCTCCGCAGGGTTACTCTCCTGCGCGTTGGCGACCGCGCCAAGCCCTAGCGCTAAAAAAACGCTTGCAAACCCGCAAAAACCGCGTACAAATCGCATTATTTTCTCCTTACAAATGAGCGATTCCGCTGGGTTAAAGCGCGTCGCCGCCCTTGTCTACGTTGTCTTTTGTGAAGAGGCGCGTGCCGAGCGTGATATTCTTCTCGACTTTCTCCTTTTTGAGGATTTTGAGCGCGTTCTCAATCGCGTCGCCTCCGCCAGTGGGATACTGGAAGGTGGCGGAGAGCAGACCGTCCTTGACGTACTTCACGCCCTCCGTCGGAAGCGAGTCTATACCGATAAACTTTATCAGTTTTTCGCGCCCCTTGCCCTCCTGCTCCGTCGCTTTGTAGGCTCCGTGAGCGCTGGGGTCGTTGTGACCGTAGACCGCGTCAATCTGCGGATGCGTGGAGAGGGCGGACTTCATTTCGCGTTGCGCGTCCGGCTCAAGCCACTTGCAGTCGGCTTCAAAGACGACCTTTATCTGCGACCCCTTGATACCCTCTAGGAAGCCTTTGTGCCTATCTTGCCCCGGCGTGGAGGTCATCAAGCCCTTGAGTTCCACCACATCGCCCTTGCCGCCAAGCAGTTTCACCATGTACTTGCCGACCTCCGTCCCGATTTTCACGTTGTCGCCGCCGATAAAGCAGGTGTACTTGTCGCCCTCAATTTTACGGTCTAGCACTATGACGGGAATACCCGCGTCCATCGCCTCTTCGACGGGACGCGTAAGCGGACGCGACTCCTTCGGACTGATGATGATTAAATCCACCTTCTGCTGAATGAACTCGCGGACTTGGCTCTGTTGCGTTTCGCTCTTGTTCTGCGCGTCGCGCTCAATCAGGGTTATCTCCGGGTGTCTCTTCGCCGCCTCTTCGATGTCCGTGTTCATCTGAACGCGCCACGGCTCGCCAAGGTTACACTGCGACAAGCCAATGGTGACTTTCGCGCCCGTTGTGGCGGTGGTCTTCGCTCCTGTATCCCCTGTTTTGGTGTCGGCGGGGGTCTCCGCTTTGGGGCTACAGCCCCACAAAACCGCTCCCGTTAGTAGAAGCGTAAGCATCTTTGGTCTCATTTTGCGCTCTTCTCCTGTCTTTGAATCAGTACCGCTATCACAATAATTATGCCTTGAATCATCATGCGTTGCGCGATAGGCGTTGCGTTTAGGCTTAGAATTTTGTTGATGTAGGCGATAATCATTACGCCGATGAGGGTGAACATCATCCCCCCGCGCCCCCCGGCAAGGCTTGTGCCTCCAATCACGACAGCGGCTATCGCGTCTAGTTCAAACGTGGTTCCCGCCTCCGGGTCTCCAATGTCCTGCCTACAGGCGTTGACCACTCCCGCCAATGCCGCGAACATCGCGCACAGCGCGTAGGTGAAGACTTTGACCTTTGTGACGGCGATGCCGCTCAGTCGCGCCGCCTCCTCGTTCCCCCCAATAGCGTAGAGCGAACGCCCATAGCGGGTATTGCGAACGATGGCCGCCATTATCAGCAGACACGCGAGAAAAAGCAGGGAGGAGGGCTGAATGTGAAGGCTTGGCGTGGCTTGCGTCATCCAGCGGTAGAAGGGCGGCGTGTCCTGCGCGAGTTTGTACCAAGGTTGCGCGGCGGGTTGCACCTTGATACCTCCAGAGACCCATTTCGCCATGCCACGCGCCGCTATCATCATCGCAAGCGTCGCCACGAAGGGCTGTAACCGAAACCGCGCCACCAGTAGCCCGTTGATAACGCCGAGCAGTAGCCCCGCCAGCGCCACCGCGACTACCGCCCCGCCAATACTCCACCCGTACCCGATAGTGAGGAGCGCGAAGAGCGTCGCGGACAGCCCCAACACGGAGCCTACCGAGAGGTCTATCCCCGCCGTCAATATCACGAGGGTCATGCCGACCGCGAGTAGCCCGTACTCGCAGTACTCGTAGAGTATGTCGAGTTGCGTGTGTAGCGAGAGGAAGATGGGCAAGCCTGTGTCTCGCGCTTTGGGCGTGTA
>CAIJLM010000439.1 GCA_903821495.1 uncultured Chthonomonas sp.
AAACCCCTTGCCCTCTATGCTGTAATGCTCTCGCTATCTGCAATAGCGCCGACTGCCCGCGCCCAACACCCCATCATACGGATATGGCAAGGCATCGCGCCCGGCTCGGAAACGTGGACTCAAAAAGAGGTTGAGTACCTTAACCCCATTAAAGAGAAGATGGTTCGCAATGTGGTAACGCCTACCCTGACCGCCTACCTTCCAGAAAGGTCTAAAGCCAATGGAACCGCCATTATTATCTGTCCGGGCGGCGGGTTTCGCTTCCACTCATGGCAGACGGAAGGGACGATGGTCGCGGAGTGGTTGCAAAAAAGAGGAGTCGCCGCATTCGTTCTCAAGTATCGCCTTGTAGATACCGGAGCGACGGAGGCGGAGTTTCAGACGAACATGGCGGCGTTCTTTAAGAGCCTGACGGAGGCGACGAACAGCGGAAAGCCCGCGAGAAAAGCGGTAAGCGACCCCGTTACGACGCAGGTTATAGCGTTCGCCAGCGAGGATGGGCGGCAGGCGATACGCACTGTACGCCAACGCGCTGCCGAGTGGGGAATCGCGCCGAACAGAGTTGGAATCATGGGATTCTCGGCGGGAGGCATGGTGACGAGCCAAGCCGTTTTGAAGTACGATGCGGAGTCGCGCCCGAACTTCGCCGCGCCTATCTATGGCGCTCCGTTCGATGAGATAGCCGTTCCGAAAGACGCGCCGCCTCTCTTCATCCTCTGCGCGGCGGACGACTCCCTGATGGCGGATGAGTCCCTTCGCCTCTATACGCAGTGGAAAACGGCGAAATGTAGCGCCGAACTGCATCTCTACTCCAAAGGCGGGCATGGCTTCGGCATGAGACCGCAAGGACTGCCCATTGACCACTGGATAGAGCGATTCGGAGAGTGGCTACAGGTTCAAGGTTTGCTACCTGCAAACCCCTCAAAGTAGAAAGCGAAAACTGTGCGAAGAGGCGATATTGGAGAGGCGGCGGCTAGTTGTCCTCTTCCCCCACGAGTTTCAAGAACACCTCCTCGAAAACCTGCTTGCCCGTCTTCGCCCTCAACTCCTCCAGCGTGCCAATCGCCGCAACCTCTCCCTTATAGATAACCGCAATTCTATCGCAGATAGACTCGACCTCGCTCATAATGTGGGTAGAGAAAACGACGGTTTTCCCCTGCTCTCTGCACTTACGGATGAAGCGAATTATCGTGCGGGCGGTGATAACATCCAGTCCGTTTGTGGGTTCATCAAAGAAGAGGACGGGAGGTTGATGAAGGATGGTACGGGCGATAGAGACGCGCTGTTTCTGCCCCGTTGAGAGTTTGTCGCACCGTTGGTCGGCGAACTCGTGCATATCCAACTCTGTAAACACCTCTTGAATACGCCTCTCTATCTCGCTATCCGAAAGCCCGTACAGCGCCCCGAAATAGGCGACCATCTCCCGCGCCGTCAGGCGTTCGTAGGGAGAGGCGGAACCCGTTAGGAAGCCAATGTGCGAGCGCACCTCCTGCGCCTGCGTGCGAATGTCGTAGCCCGCAATACGCGCCGTGCCACTGGTAGGGGTGAGAATAGTGGAGAGCATACGGAGGGTGGTGGTCTTGCCTGCGCCGTTGGGACCCAATAGCCCGAAAATCTCGCCCGGATAGCAGGAGAAGGAGACGCTCTTCACGGCTTCAATTTTCCCGCGCTTCTTATCTTCAAAGGTCTTGCTAAGGTTCTCAACTTCTATCATATCGGCTGTTATGCGCCTTTCAATCTGAATGGTTCTCAAAAGTGATAACGGGTTATACGGGCGCATGGTTTCATATTTTGAGATAAGAGCGAAAAACTACTGAGGAAATCGGCGCAAATCTACGATACTTGAAGGTAGTAGATAAGGAGCCTAACCGATGCGAACCTGCTTGAAACTTCCTAAGTGCCAAGAACTCCCGTTTCCTGACGCAAAAACCAGCGAGGACACCCGCTTCCCTGAAGCGCTAGTGGAGACATTTCTTCACGAGTATACCCAAATCGGCGATGTGACGCTAGACCCATTCGCCGGATACGGCACCACTCTGCGCGTTGCAGAGGCTATGGGGCGCATACCTTACGGGGTTGAGGCGAACCGCGAACGCGCCGAAAAAGCCCGCTGTATCATCAATCACAAGTACAACATGATAATGGGCGATTCGCGGGATATTCGCACACTCGGACTTCCGCCCATAGACTTCTGTATCGGGTCGCCCCCCGTAATGAAGCAGACTCAAATTACGAACGTCCTCCGAGAACACCTGAGAGCGAAGGGGGGCTACCTCCAGTATCTCGCCGACATAAAATCCATCTATCAACAGATTGCGGAGTTGCTACAGCCGCACGGCATGGCGGTCATTGAGGTGGGCAACCTGAAACTAGCGCATGGCGTGACCCCTCTGGCGTGGGATATTGCGCTTGTGGTCTCTGAGGTGATGGATTTTCAGGGCGAGATAGTGGTGGATTGGGAGCCGAGTTACGGAAACGGCTACGACCATAGCTACTGCCTGATGTTCAGCAAACGAGCGTAGCTACTTAGGATGCACCACCCACCGCCCTTCATCGTCCTTACCTACCTCCGCCGCCATACGCGCCCTATCTGATGCGCCGGGGTTCGGAACAAAGAACGCCACCCGCCGAAACTGATACTTGTCCGCCACGCCCTCCACGATACTCTCCACCAGTACGGGGATAATGTCGGCGTTATCTGCAAGCAGAAAAACCTCCATCGTCTCATCGTCTTGTAGCGAAGTGCGGACGGAGCCGATAGCCGAGGCGAACGTCGCGGCTATTTCACGATACAGTTTCGTTCGCGCCCTCTCTAAATCACGCCCCCGTAGAGATTCGACAGGAGCCTCCGCCTTGCGCGGTTCGTTTTGAGCGGGTTGGGTAGTTGTAGGCGTATCGCCCTCTAGCGAAACTTTCAGGTCTTTCAGCGCGGAGGAGTTCTTAGGAGATGAGGCAGGTGTAAGCAGATACGGCGCGAGAGTGCGAAACACTCCCACTCCGATAAGAACGGCAATGAACATCGCCGCTAAACTACGAACCAGTTTCTCTGGGGACATCGGAGACCTCTATCGCCTCTTCCCCTTCTATCCAGAAGGAACCGTCGGGACAGACCTCTTTTTTCCAAATCGGAACGCGCTCTTTCAGGGTGTCTATACAGTATCGGCACGCCTCAAAAGCCTGAGCGCGGTGCCGCGACCCCGCCACAACGACGACGCTCGCCTCGCAGAGTTCCATACGCCCCACGCGGTGTTCAACTCCTACCTCGCAACCCCACTTCGCTTCCGCCTCTTCCGCAATGCGTAGCAACTGCTTCGCCGCCATCGGCGCGTAAGCCTGATACTCCAAGTAGGCGACTTCACGTCCGCGCGAGTTGCGGCGCACCTGCCCGATAAACACGCAGACAGCGCCGTTATCTACGCCTGACACCCTCTCGGTAAGCGCGGGGACATCTATTACTTCGTTGACAATTGCGGCGTAAGCCAAGTCTCTATCCTCCGCTCATAGGGGGTAAAATAGCGACGGTACAGCCGTCGTAAAGAGGGGTCTCTAGCGGCGCGTACTCTTCGTCTAGGGCGTACCTGCAACGGCGCGTGAGTCCCGCCGCCTTTGGTTCGCGCTGTTCAAGGAGCGTTACCGCTATTTGAATAGTCGCCCCCTCTGGAAGTTCCACCTCGAAGCCATCCGAACCAAAATAGTCTGTGAGATGTCCCCAGCATAGTACCGTAACGCGCATAGCCTACCCCTCCAGATAACTTTTAAGACGCGCCAAGTTGACGGCGTGCATAGTCTCCGACTCAGGAGTCTCTAGAATAAGCGGCACGTGCGTTAGCGTAGGGTCGTTTACCAGCAGGCGGAACGCCTCTTCGCCGATTTCGCCCTGCCCGATATGCTCGTGTCTATCTACTCTACTACCCAGCGGCTTCTTCGCGTCGTTTGTATGGATGACCTTGAGTTTGTCGCGCCCAATCTCCGCATCGAACTTTGCCCATGTCGCTTTGTAGGCTTCGGGAGTGCGGATGTCGTAGCCTGCTACGAAGATATGGCAGGTATCGAGGCAGACTCCAAGGCGCGGATGGTCGCCTACGCCCTTCAACACCTGCCCTATCTCTTCAAAGGTTGCTCCTAACCCAGTTCCTTGTCCTGCCGTTGTTTCCAGCGCTACGCCCGACTGATAGCCCTCCGTCGCATCCAGAATCATTTTTAGGCTCTCTACAAGTCGGTCTATCGCCTCCTGCACTCCCAGATTCAGGTGCGCCCCCATGTGCGTCACCAACCAAGGAACACCGAGGAGTTGCACTCTGTCCAACTCCTTTCGGAAAGCCCCCTGCGAACGCTCCAGAATGGCGGGGTCGGGCGCGGCGAGGTTGATAAGATAGGAGTCGTGCGCGACGGTGAAGGGAATGCCAGTCTCCTCTTGCGCGTTACGGAAGCCGGCTATCTGTTCGTCGGTAAGCGGGGCGTGCGACCACTGACGGGGGCTTGCGGTAAAGAGTTGGACGGCGCTACAGCCAATCTCCAAGCCGGACGCGAGGCTTTTGTAGAGTCCGCCAGAGGTGGACATATGCGCTCCCATAAGGCGCGTTGAGGTGGCGAGGGTCACGTTTTTCCTTTCAACTACCGAAAAGCCTTGCAGAGTGAGCGTCTTGCAGAGCCTCTTCCGAGATACCTAGTAGGTGGAGTTGCGTGTAGGCCGCGTCCCCAATGTTAAGAAGCGCCTCTTTCACGCTGTCCTGATGATTGAGAGTGGTTCTACGGCGTATCCCTATAACCAGAATATCGCCTTGAAGCGCCATTCCTACTATGCCGTACTCGCGCGCCATTTTTTCGGGTATAAGGTTCGCGGCAAGAGGGTCTATCAGTCGCCCATCCGCCCAAACGGGGGCGCGTCCGCGTAGCAACCGCTCGCCATCTATCAGGGCTTTGAAGAGGGCGATTTCCGCTATAGGGGAGGTGTTTCGCGCAAGGTAGAGATGCCAGCCGATAGTATCGCGACTGTAGCGTTCCCAAATATCAATCTCGCCCCACTGTGCCGCGTCGCGCAGGTTATCCGTCCTATCCGCCAACTTCACCACGCGCACCCATTTCTGAGCCTCGAAAAGCACTTTGAAGTATCTTGCGTCTCTCTCGAACCTAATATCGGTAAGGTGAGTGATGGGCAGGTAGGGCTTGGTGAGGAGATGCACCGCCTCGAACACCTCCGACCCCATAACGCCGCGCAGTTCGTTCTCCGCTTCGGAGCGTTCGGTGATGAGGGTGTCATCAAAAGAGTCGTGGAGAAGCGCGGTGGCGAGGGCGTTCGGCTCGGTGTATCCCCACTCCTCCGCCATGATTCGGGCGACGCGCAGGGGATGCACCACGTAAGGGGGCGGCTCAGCTTCCGGTTTACAGAAGCGAGTTTTCCCTTGATGGAACTTTTTCGCAAGCATATAGGCGGGGGCGAGAAACGCCATCGTTTCGTGTGGCAGATGGGTCTCAAGCCACTCCCACGCCTCGTCAGGACTGTTTGTGATACGTATGTCGCTCATTGAATAGAAAATAGCGCTTCCGATAGCCTTTGGGACGTTAGATTCAGTTGTTATAAAAGAATAGCCTATTTTAGCGCTTGCGTTCACCTCGCGTCAAGGCGGTACCTGCACTCTCTTTAGTGAGAAACCCACGAAATATGCGAAAATCAGCGCAGAATAATCGAAATGCTCGGCTTCAGAGCAAAGGAGTGTGCGAATTAAAATAATTTATTCTGAATTTAAGCGTTTTTTAAGGTACACGTTCTATAATCGGCGTAACCTGCCATTTTTGTTTTCGAGGAGCGCTTATGAGGGGGCGTCTTATACTCTACTCTATACTTGCTTGCGCGACGATTGCGTTATCTGTCAACGTATCGGCGCAACGCCGCAATGTCTCCTCGAATAAGCCGCTCGAAAAAGAGAGTCCTATCTCTCCTGATGTCAACCCTCGCGCCCTTTGGGATGGTAGGAAGAGCGTAGATTTTCATGCGCTAGACTTCCCTAAGATGGTCACAGCGCAAAACGCGGACTTCCTTGTTGACTACGAGTACGTTTTAGGCATTACGGAGAACGGCGAAAGCAGAGCCTACCCTACTCGCTATATCTCATGGCATCATATCATCAACGATAAAATTGGGAAGAAGGAGCAAGGCGGTTCCGAGTATATCGCCATCACCTACTGCATTGTGTGCAATAGCGGTATCGGTTTCTCCACGCCCGTAGTGGACAAAAAGCCCCTCAAGTTCGATTTCTACGGTCTCTACAACGGCGTGATGACAATGTACGATACCAACACGGGAAGCGTATGGCTTCAAGTGGCGGGGCGCTCCGTCAAAGGCGCGTTGTTAGACACGAATCTAAAGCGTTTGCCCCTGTTAGATACGACATGGGGGCAGTGGAAACGACTGCATCCCGACACGCTCGTTATGGCTCCCGATAGTCGGTCTGTAGCCTCTTACGAGTCAAAAGGCAGTGTGATGGCGCGCGGCTACTCTAGTTTCCCCGCCCCCTACTTTAGCCCGACGGTGACTCGACGTGATACGCGCCTTCCTATGTTTGAACCCGTTCTCGCAGTGAGCGTCCCTGTTTCTCAGGACTACGCCGCCCTTGCACGAAACTCCGATACGCCCGCTACAAGGCGTATACTCCATCGCGCCTATCCGCAAAAAGCCTTTCAAGGTAGAACGGGCGTAATCAACGATGTGTTGGGCGACACGCCTGTCGCGGTGATGTACGACGCGACTACACAGACCCTGTGCGCCGTTTCGCGGAATGTAGGGGGCGGAAGAACCCTGACCATTGAAGCGCGGAAAAGTCCGCAGGGCAGGAGAGGTTTTTACGACAAAGAGACGAACTCGCGATGGAGTATCGAAGGTAAGGCGGAAGAGGGTTCTCTCAAGGGCATGGAGCTACAACGCATAGATAGCCATAACAGCCAGTGGTACGGATGGGTCTCCTATTTTCCTGAGACCACGATTTACACGCGCCCTATTACGCCGAAGCCGTCTGAAAAGCGCTGAGAGCGTTCGCGTATGCAACAATAAGACCCCAATGGTCTAAAGCATTGGAAGCCAGAAGGTTTCCAATATCTGTAATACCACGATAAGAGCGAGAGGCTACCGCACTCTGTACGCCTCTCCGCTATTTCTCAAGGAGAAGAGTTTTATGAGATTCAAATCGTTACTCGTTCTACTAGGCTTGTTTGCATTTCTTTGCGCCAGCCCAATAGTGATGGCGCAGAACAAGCCCGCCGCGAAGCATAGCGCGGCATGGTACAAAAAGCACCCTGCGAAGCACAGCGCGGCTTGGTACAAAAAGCATCCCAAGAAGCATAGCGCGGCTTGGTACAAAAAGCACCCTGCGAAGCACAGCGCGGCTTGGTACAAAAAGCATCCTAAAAAGTAACAAGGGGCTTACCCCCTCTAAATCTCCCCTTCGCAAAGGGGAGATTTTTGAGCGCTTCCTCTCTACCTATAACGCCTCGTCCCGAAACACCCTTCAGGGCGAGGTCAACTTGTCGCTCCTTTCAGAAAACATTTATGCCTGATTCTCTTGCCGCCTCACGCCTGATACTCCTCTCTCTTCTCGCCTTTTTCGGGGCTGTCGGTTGCAAACACTCTCCTGCCATCGCCCCCCTCGCCTCCTCTCCTCAACCCATAACTGCGACTTCCGCGCTTCCTGTAGAAGCGCCGTTTACGGGCGACCCCATCCCTAAGTTTCGCGAGGTGGCGCAGTCCGCAGGAATAGACTACCGCTGGGCAGTTCAGGGCAAGCGCCCTCTCACCATTCTCCAAACGATTGGCAACGGGTGCGCCTTTCTGGATTTCGACAACGACGGCAATCTGGACATTCTCCTCGTAGGCGCGAAACTCGCGCTCTACAGAGGCGATGGCAAAGGGCGTTTCACCGATGTCACAGCGGAGACAGGGCTAGACAAACTTTCAGGGCGCTTTCTCGGTTGCGCGGTGGGAGACTACGACAACGACGGCTATGACGACCTCTATATCAGCGGCTGGCGAACAGGCTTGCTTCTACACAATGAGGCAGGCAAGGGTTCCGCCGCGTCGTCGCGAATGTTTCGGGACGTGACTCAAGAAAAAGGCTTGAAGCCTCAACCTTGGGGAACCTCCGCTGGGTTCGCCGATCTCGATGGAGACGGCTACCTCGACCTTTACGTGGGGAACTATGTGGCTTTCGGGCCCGAATCCGAACTGCAACTCTGCCCGTTTCATGGCGTGATGACAGGGTGCGGTCCCGTAGACTACGACGCGGTTCAGGGCGTTTTATATTACAACATAGGCGGGAACAGGTTTGAGGATGTGACGAAAGCCTGGGGTATCAAGGCGCACGGCAAAACGCTGGGAGTGGCGTTCGCCGACCTCAACCGTTCTGGCAGACTCACGATGGCGCTTGCAAACGACCTCGTAGCGGGCGACCTCTTCCATAATCAAGGACATCGCCAATTTCCCAATATCGGAAGCGCCTCCGGTATGAGCGGCGACGAGGCGGGGCAGCCGCACGCAGGTATGGGGATAGATTGGGGAGACTATAATAACGATGGTCGCCCGGATTTGTTCGTCACCACTTTTGGCAATGAGACCAAGTGCCTCTACCAGAATGAAGGGTTTTCGGCGTTTCGGATTGTGAGCGAACAGGCGGGGTTGGCGTTACCGTCCTTGCCCTATGTGGGTTGGGGGTGCAAGTTCTTCGATGCGGATAACGATGGTTGGCTCGATTTAATTATCGCAAATGGTCATGTTCAAGACAATATAGCCCGCTTTGAGAAAGCGACATACCGTCAGCCTACTCTCTTCTTTCATAACATCAAAGGGAAGCCTACGCGCTTTCAAGATGCCTCAAAGAGTTCAGGAATAGGCGCTCTTCCGCCCATTGTCGGGCGGGGTCTGGCTATCGGCGATTACGATAACGACGGGCGTGTAGATGTTTTGATTGTAGATAGCGAGGGGAGACCTCAGCTACTCCACAATGAGAGCGTCGCCCGTAAAGAGGGGTGGGTCGGCTTTCGCCTTGTAG
>CAIJLM010000440.1 GCA_903821495.1 uncultured Chthonomonas sp.
AGTGAACTCCCTTCGCGGGTAGCAGCGCTGAACTCTTACGGCAAGGCAAAGACCGTTGACAAACTCCGCACCACGTCTATACCGTTTAGCGGGGCGGCTTGCAAGGAATAACGCGCCCTCGCGCCGAATAGAAGAGCGACAAGATTTTTGTAGTAGGGAGACAACACAATGGGAAAACTGACAGGCAAAGTCGCGCTGATAACGGGCGCAGGGCGCGGTTTGGGACGGGCTTACGCCCTCCGCCTCGCGGCGCTGGGCGCGGATATTGTTATCAACGACCTCGTTCTCGACTCGGCGAAGGAGTTTGACGAGGAGTTGACCGCCGCAACTGTGATGGCGGAGTGCGAGGCGTTGGGCGTGCGCTCCATTGGGATAGCCGCCGACGTGACGAACCGGAAAGCCGTTGAGCGAATGTTCCAACACATCCGCCAAACCTTCGGGAGGCTCGATATACTTGTGAACAACGCCGGGGGCGTTCTGCGTCCCGCCGAGAATGGGAAGGCTTCTAGCGTCTCAGAAGACGACTGGCGGTTTATTATGGACGTAAACCTCACCAGTACGCTCTTCTGCTGTCAGGAGGCGGCGGCGATAATGATGGAGCAAGGAAGCGGTAAGATAGTCAACGTCTCCTCGCAGGCGGGGGTGCGCGGCAATATGAGCGGCGCAGTCTCCCACTACTGCGTCGCGAAAGCGGGTATTGCGGAGTACACGCGCCTCCTTGCGGGAGAGCTGGGTCCCTACAATATCAACGTCAACTGCATTGCGCCGGGCATAGTGCTGACCTCCCGCGCCAATAAGCAGTTCAACCGCGATAGTCCCGAAAATATCGCCAAAGCCATCGTAGATATTCCGCTCAAGCGCGTGGGACTTCCTGAAGACTGCGCGAAGGTGGTGGAGTTTCTTGCGACAGACCTTTCGGACTATGTGACGGGGCAGGTTATCTGCATCTGCGGGGGCATGGTTCTCTCGCCCTCATAGGCGACGGCGAAATAAACGAGAGAGGCTTATTTCAAGCCAAAGCCTCTCTCGATAAGAACCTCGCGCAAAACCTCGCGCCCCGTAAGCGCCTGTACGTTCTGCACTCGTTGCGCCGAGTGCAGAGACCAGTCTCCCCCTACCTTCATATTTTGCGATTCGTAGAACTCTTTCATTATCGCGTTGTACTCCGCTACGTTCTCCTCTTGCGCGTCCGCGCCGTAGGTCTCAAGGTGTAGCGCTTCGGCTTGAGGGAGGCGAGGCTTAACGGCGGATGTATCGCCCTCCGCGGGAACGCCTATCGCCATTCCGAAAAGAGCGAACGCTTTTGGGGGCAGATTCAGCGCAGTAGCCAGTTCACGGGAGTGGTTACGCGCCGCCCCCACATAGCAGATACCCAACCCCAGCGACTCCGCCGTTAGGGCGGCGTTCTGGGCGGCGAGTGAAGCGTCCACCGTCGCCATGATAAACATCTCGAAGTAGTCTAACCCTTCACCCGCCAAGCCCTCCCGCTCGGATACCGCGCTGAGACGCGCTAAGTCCGCGCAAAACACCAAAAACAGCGGAGCGCGGCGTATAAACTCCTGATTTCCGCACAGCGTCGCCACTGCGTCCTTATGGCTCGGTTCTTGAATGGCGATGACGCTCCACGTTTGAAGATTGGACGAGGTCGCTGCGCTCTGCGCCCCCGCCACTATCTTCTCTAGCGCGCTGGGTGGAAGGGGCGCGGGCGCGAAACGGCGCACAGATTTATGGGCGAGTATTCGCGCCAAAACGGGGTTCGCCTCCCCCTGTATTTCCGGCGTAGCGGCTCCATAGCGTAGCTGTAACGAACCCTGCAACTCAGTCTCTATCTTTGTCATAGATTTGAATCCAACTCCTCGTTTGTACTCTTCTACTGTCTCTCGCAAATTTGATTGCACCCAAAACTTAGGCGCGACGCTTCGCCCCTCAGCCGGGTTTGAGGGCGAGGGCGTTGTCCTCATCACGCGCCACAGGCAGGTACGGAACGCCCAGTGTGTCGGCTATCCGCTTCGCTAACGCATTGAATCCCTCTCGCCGAAACCCTCCCACAACCGCCCCCTGAATCTCTCGGTTTTTGTTCAGCAGGTAGAGGTCTGGAACTGCGACAATCGCATAGGCTTCCGAGACCTGAAGATGTTCGTCGAGCAGTACGGGAAAGGTAAGCCCATGCTCCTCAACGAAGTCGGCGGTCTCCTCCTCGCTGTCTTGCGATACGCCCCATACCTGAAACCTGCCTCCTGAAGGCTCCGCGTAGAGCGTATGAAAGCGCTGAATGTAGGGGGCGGAGTATTGGCAGGTTTCACACTCAGAACGAAACAGCGCGACAAGAAGCAACCCCTCTGAACGTGCGGAGTAGCTTGAGTGCGTCGCTCCACGCGCTGTACTCAGGCTGAAATCGCTTACCTGACCGCCAGTGTCTTTCGGAAAAACGCTCGAATCGGGCATAGAGTAGCCTCCTTAAATCTCAAAAGAGCGGAACGCGCAGAGATACCGCAAAAGCGCTTGTTTTATCGCGTCTCTATAGAGAGTGGTTCTCTTATCACCAATAATACCGTATCAAAGGGCATTGCATAAGGAAATTCAGCAAAATGATTACGAAAGCGAACAAGGTCAGGTTAGCCATCGCCTCCTGCGAAATGTGCTTTATAGCGATGGGAAAGGATATGTGGACTCCCAATGAATACATCGAAGAGTTATGGTTCAGAGTGGATGAGCAGCTTGAAAAGGTGGAAGAAGCCGAGCGTATCGAGGACGACAGCGAAGTCCATCAGCGGTTTCAGCACATCTTGCGCCTCCTCAATCGCATTGAAGAGGAGATGTCTCAAGAGAAGCCTGTTCTTTAACGTTATGAACAGGGTGTGTA
>CAIJLM010000441.1 GCA_903821495.1 uncultured Chthonomonas sp.
CACTTCACAATAACTGAGGTCGAGAAACTTCGCTTGATACCTAACGATTTGTTACTTTGTGAAGGGGGCGAGATAGGGCGTACTGCACTGTGGAGCGGGGAAATTGATGTATGTTGTTGTCAGAACCATGTTCACCGCCTCCGCACTCGACTAACTGACACAGTTTGCCCTAAATACTATATGTATTGGATGCAGTCTGCATTTTTGCAACGTTCTGTCTATAAGGGAGTTGGCAATAGGACTACCATACCAAACCTGTCTGCTTCGGCTGTGAAGGCTTTGCCTGTTCCGCGCCCTCTCCTTGAAGAACAGCAAGAAATCGCGGAAGCCCTGACCGCCTGCGACCAGAAAATAGCCGCGCTGGAAGCCGAATCCGCGTTACACGACGAACTTTTCCGCGCCCTGCTGGAGGAGTTGATGACGGGACGGATACGCGCTGCGTTCGGCGAAGGGGAGAGTTCCGCATGAGACCCTCTCAAATCAGTTTACCGCTCGATATTCCTATGCCGGAGAACGATTTTCGGCGGGACGCTCCCTATAACGCCCTGCCGCCCCTCCCTCCGAAGGCGAAGATAGAGACGATACGAACGCTCAAGAAGGCGATAGGCGCGACTCGCGCTCTGGCGGAACTGCGCGGCGTGGGCGACCAGTTGCCCAATCAGGCGGTTCTCCTGCGCTCCATCCTTCTGCAAGAAGCCCGACTCAGTTCCGAAATCGAGAACATCGTCACTACCAACGACAGGCTGTACCGCGCCCTCAGCGACGAGGCGAAAGAGACCGACCCCCGCACGAAGGAGGTTCTGCGCTATGAACACGCCCTCTGGGCGGGCTACCAGCATCTCAAGAGCGGCGGTCTGCTCAACACCCGCCACTTTGTCGAGTTGGTGCAGACTATCAAGCAGATAGAGTACGGCATCCGCAACCTGCCCGGAACGCGAATTGTCAACCCGCGCACAACGGAAGCCGTCTACACACCCCCGGAAGGCGAGCGCGTGATTCGAGACTTGCTCGACAACCTATCCGCCTATATCTACGCTGAGGACACTACCGACCCGCTCATCAAGTTGGCGGTGTTGCACTATCAGTTTGAGGCGATACACCCTTTTTCGGATGGGAACGGGCGCACGGGGCGCATTCTGAACATTCTCTATCTGGTGGAAAAGGGGTTATTGGATATTCCCGTCCTCTATCTCAGTCGCTACATTATCGAGAACAAGAGCGCCTACTATACGGGCTTGCGTCGCGTAACGGAAGAGGGAGCGTGGGAGGACTGGATTGTCTATATGCTGGAAGCCATCGAAGCCACCGCCGTCAGCGCCAGAGCGCGTATCGTCAATATCCGAAAGGCATTTCTCGAAACGATAGAGACCGCCCGCGACGGAATGAGCGCTGGCTACTCGTATGAACTGATGGAACTGATATTTCGCCAGCCCTACACGCGCATCGGCGAGTTGGTGGACAGGGGAATAGCGCGTCGTATCACCGCTTCAAAACACCTCAAAGAGTTGGAGCGACTCGGCGTTATGGAG
>CAIJLM010000442.1 GCA_903821495.1 uncultured Chthonomonas sp.
CGCGCACCGAAGACATAAGAAGAACACAGAGGCGAAAATAGACCAAATTGCACTCTGATTTACCGGAAACTAAAGATTATACCTATCCATTAAATAGTAAGTTAGAGCTAAGGCGTTTAGAATTCCTACAAAACCTACATTTCCAGTTGGCAACAATCGGCGGCGCATTGCTAAAGACTCCAAGTAATAATTTATTGCTATGGATCTATCGAGCGAACGATATATATTTCCTAAACACTCAAGTGTTGTAGATGTGTCCATGTGTCCCAATGGATAAGCAACTCGCATAATATTTAGATTTTCGAGGAATAGTGCTTTTGCTTCTTCATCACGGCGCATCCCTTGGTAATACGTTCCCAAGTACCATAAGGCTATAGCATAGTTGGGATGTTGGAAACCATAAGACTCTGCGGCAAATCTTATTGCCTGATAATATAGCGCCTCAGCTTCTCCCACACGTCCTTGGCTAGACAACTCACGAGATCGTAAATGAATCTGGTGTAGGTTTTGCGAAAATGTATCGGTTGGCATTGCATATTCTCCAATAAAATGAACCGAGCATTCATCTGCTACATGGTCGTCTGGTGCTTTCAGTGCCTGACCATCCGCAAGACTTACGCCTTTCAAAACCGTCTTCTAGGTAAGTTCTTCTCCAATTTGGGAGAAGGATGCCCAATGGGGGAAGGTTAAGGGACGCGCTTGCATTAAAGTCGCCCCAATAAGTGCCAGATTCACCTGCCAGTTTCGCGCATTCGCCCCCCTTCCCGTTTCGGGAAGGGGGGTTGGGGGGTTAGGTTCCGCGCTTGTAGCAAAGTCGCCCTAACAAACAACAGCGTCACCTTCCGCTCTAGTCCCCCCTCGCCCAGAATTGGGAGTGGGGACGGGGGTGAGGGCTTCACTCCACATACACAAACTCGTTCGCGTTCATCAAGACATGGCAAAAGTCAACAAAAGCCGCCCCCTGCGCCCTGCTAACTCCCGGTGGAAGGGTTTGTGGCGCGAGAGTTTTCTCGTTATGCGTCAACCGCTCCCCCGTTATCTCCGTTTGCCGCGTCAAGAAAGCGAGAGCGTGATTCCGCTCCTCTGTAGAGGGTTCACGCTGAAAAGCCAACTGGTAGGCGCGGTCAATCTGCGCGGCGCTCTCGCTCCCCGCTTCCCGCAGAACGCGCTCGGCGAAGGCTTTCGCGGAGTTGAGCAGGGTCGCCTCGTTCAACAGCAAAAGCGATTGCAGGGGCGTAATAGTCACCTGCCGACGGGCGCACGCCTCATGCGTGTCCGGCATATCGAACGCCTCGAACAGCGGGAACCGCATATTCCGCTTCACAAAAACGTAGATACTGCGGCGGTTAGTCTCTTTCGGGTCGGTAGCGTCCTTCCAGTAGCCCCGCGTCGTCACATCGGCGGGAAGCGGCGGCATCACGCTCACGCCCCCCCTCTGCAAATTCAACTCTCCGCTTACGGAAAGCAACGTGTCGCGCAGAACTTCGCCGGACATCCTCTGCCGCCGAAACCGCCAGAGCAGTCGGTTATCGCTGTCTATTTTATAGCACAACGGGCGGAAATCGCTACTCTGCTGATACGTCTTCGAGGTAAGAATCAGGCGATGCAAGCGCTTGAGACTCCACCCGTTGCGCGTAAACTCGCTCGTAAGCCAGTCCAGCAGTTCCGGGTGCGTGGGACGTTCGCCCGTCTGCCCGAAATCGCTCGGCGTAGCGACAATCCCCCTGCCGAAATGGTAGTGCCACACGCGATTCACCATCACCCGCGCCGTCAGAGGGTTCTGCGGCGAGGTCAGCCACTGCGCGAGAGCGGCGCGTCTGCCGCTCGATTCGCCGTTCGGCGTTATTGGAACGACGGGCGTAATGCTTGCGACGGCGGAGAGGGTTCCCGGTTGCAACTCCTCCAGCGGCTTGTTCATCAGCCCTCCCGCTAGTATAAACGTCTTAGGAACCTCCGCGCCCACGTCCGTTATCCCCTGCGCGAGGGGTAGCGCGTCGGGCTTGAGGCTCTTGAACGAGGCGAGCTGTTTGCCCAACTCCTTCCAACGACTCTTGACATCCGCTTTCTCGCCGTTCATTCCGCTCGTCACATCCCCATCCGTCAGTTCCAACTGCGGCATCGCTTTGTGGTACAGAAGCCACTGCAAGGAGGTACGCTTTGCGGGAGCGGTATCAACCGCATCCTGAACCTCCTTTGGGAAACGGGCTTTCCGCGTCTCAAAGAAGCGTTTGCGAACAGGCTCCTCAAGGACGGCGAGTTGCGTCCGAATACCGCCCGTCTTTGACTCCCACTCGCTCTGTTTGCGCTTCCACTCCGAGTATTCACCTTTCGGCAGAACAACGAGGTCTTCACGAGGGCGCACCCCCGCAAAGTAGGCTTGTAGACGGTAGTAGTCTTTTTGAGAGACAGGGTCGTACTTGTGGTCATGGCACTTCGCACAGCCCACGGTCAAGCCCAAAACCGTCGAACCCAACGTATCCGTAATGTCGTTCAAAATGTCTTGGCGGCGTTGACGTAGGTCTTGCGCGTTGCTCTCATCGGGCCAGTGGGAGCAGAAGCCCGTCGCGACACACGCCAATGGGTCTTCGGGATACAGTTCGTCTCCCGCAATCTGTTCGCGAATAAAGCGGTCGTAAGGCTTATCCGAGTTGAGCGCGTCTATCACGTAGTCGCGGTATCGCCATGCGTTCGGGCGCTTCTCGTCGGTCTTAAAGCCGTTGCTCTCCGCATATCGCGCCACATCCAGCCAGTGCCGCGCCCACCTCTCGCCGTACTGCGGAGAGGCTATAAGACGGTCGACCACCTTCTCGTAGGCGTTTGGGGAGCGGTCAGCGAGAAATGCTTGCGTCTCTTCAGGGGTAGGCGGCAAACCTACCATATCGAAATAGGCGCGACGCAACAGAGTGCGCCTATCGGCGGGAGGAGATTGCGTAAGCCCCCTCGCTTTCAGTGCGGAGGCGATAAACGAGTCAATCGGGTTCAAATAGGCGGTTTTGGGAACAGCGGGGCGCGTAACAGGACGAAACGCCCAATAAATCGCCTCAACCTTGCTCTTATCGCCCCAACTCGCGCCGCCCTGTATCCAACTTTTAAGCGTCGCTATCTCGTCGGCGGAGAGTCGCTTTCCAGGCGGCATCTGCGTCTTATCCAGCCCCGCCACGAAGCGAAACAGGCGGCTACTACTTGGATTTCCTACGACAAGCGCGACTCCCTGCTTCCCTCCCGCCAGCGCCCCACCCCGCGTCCGCAAATCCAGCCCGGACATCTTCTGACCGCCATGACACGATACGCAGTTATCACGCAGGATACCGAGAGCGCGTGAGGAGACATCCCCCTTAGCGGCTTGCGCGTTCGCACCTACGGAAAGGAGAGCGAGTAGTCCTGCTATTAAGAGGGTTGTAGTGTGTTTTATTCGCATAATCCGCCTCATTTCAGAGTGTATGCAGGTAGTCTAGCGTGTGGTATAGCGCGACAAAATCCTCACAATCGCTAAGTGTCCTGACTGTTTCGCTCTGGTCAATGCAGTTTTGCCGTAATCATCTCGCGCATTCACATCAGCGCCACAATCCATCAAGACTTGAACAGTTGATTCCATTCCGAATTCGGAGGCGACAATCAACGGAGTTCCGCCGTTATAGCCTCTATCCTCTATAGAAACCCCTCTACGTACTAAGTCTTTGACATCACTAAAGGATAAAAAACTCAGGTTTCGCCACAGCTCCAACCTGTTATCACTTAGAACAGTATTGGAACACATCACATTAAGGCAGTACAGGCAAAGCGCGACCATAGAGCATTTTAGTATGTTACTCCATGTCTTGCGCTTCTTGCGCCCCCCTACAAATCCATTCACAGTCATTACCTCCTCCCTCATACCCCTGTGAGCGCGTCGGGGAGGAGGTTAGAAAAGGTCTCATCCGCTACGACTGCGGAACCTCTCCCGCCGCGTTTAGTCTGCGCTTCGCCTCTGCGTAGACCTCCGCCGAGAGCGCTCCGCGTTGCGCGTTCGTAATGTTCTCGGCGAGGTGCGCGGGTATCAGCGTTCCCACAATCGTCGTGCTGATATGCGGATGCGAAAGCAGGAAGCGAAGCAGGAACGCTGTTCGCGACTCGCCCTCTTCACGCAGTTCGTCGAGGTTTGCGGCTTCGTAGGTCTTCCATCTGTCTGCGCTTCCTAGTCCGACTCCCGGCTCTCCGCGTGCGACCCCGCCGCGATTGATAACGCCCGCGCCCGATAGCGCCGCCTGAGTAATGGCGTTCTCGTGCGCCCGCTCTAACCCGGAATAGGGTATCTGATAGACATCAAACAGCCCCCACTCAATGTAGGTTGTGATATGCGGAAGCGTGGACGAACAGCCAATCCAGCGAACTTTGCCCTGCGCTTTCATCTCTTGCAGAACGGCGATAAGGTCGCCCTGTTCTACCTGTTCGACGCTCGGATTGTGGAGTTGCATCACGTCCACATAGTCGGTCTTCATGCGCTCAAGACTCTCGTGCAGACCCCGAAACAGGTTTTCGCGAGTCCAAACGTGGGGCGTGTCGTCGGTATTTTCGTCCCGGTGAACAACGGTGCAACCGCATTTTGTCGCGAGGATATACTCGCCACGGCGATTTGAGAGATACTTGCCGATAAACTCTTCGCTTCGCCCGTAGTCGTTTGAGGTGTCTATAAAGTTAATGCCGCTATCCAACACGGCATTCAGAATCGCGTCCGCTTGCCCCTCCGTAACGGGACGACCTCCCCAGATACGCGAACCGCGCACCTCCATCGCGCCATAGCCGAGCGCTGTAACCTCAATGCCTGTGCGCCCCAACACACGTTTTTCGATAGCCATAAAATCTCCTTAGTAGATGATACTGAAAGGTACATTCACGAGGCGAGGCGTAAACTCCTGCCTACTAAAAACTCAAAATTGCGAATAGCCCTGCGGCGATTACAGTAAACACCATGAGAAAGAGGTAACTAAAGCCAAGTATACCGATTTTAAGGCACGTCTTGAGAATACTCTGCCCATATACCCGCTTCATCGCAAAGAAAAGGTAGAGCGCAACCCACAAAATCATAAGAGGCATAACGGCTCTGAGTTGGGGAACCAGCATGAGGGAGAGCATACCAAAAGTGAAGGCGTGAACGTGAAGCGAAAAAACAAGATGCTCTACATAGAAGCGTTTCGAGCGAATGTAGATGAGTTTGAGCAGAAGGGCGAACAGCGGCAACAACAGGAACATCGCTTTGGGGACGCTATTGATGTACTCGCCGGAGAAGCCTTGCGGATTTTGGATAGCGCGAAGCGTTTTGCGGGTTACGAATCGCTCAAAAGGGGTGTCTTTGTGCGTATTGGCGGGGTCTTTTTGCCATGCGTCATACGCCTCGACGTTTGGCGGTAGGTCATTCGACGCTATGGTCGCGCTTCCAAACCCTATTTTAATCCCTTTGCCTCGCTTCCATGCGTCGCCTTTCGAGGTGGAGACTGTCAACGGGGGAGATTGAGACTGCGTTGAGGACACCTGCCATGTGAGCGCCAAAAAGAACACGACGCTCATAAAAAGGTAGATTTTGAACGGA
>CAIJLM010000443.1 GCA_903821495.1 uncultured Chthonomonas sp.
CCTACAGGGTGCGCCCTCCACAGAGCAGTTGGCGAATGACCTTGACCGTCTCGCCAAAGACCAGCGTATGCTCGCCGACGGCTCGCGAGAGGTGGCGGAGGATATAGCGGCGTCACAACGTCAGACGGGCAAGAAAAACCTGACAGAAGACCAGAAAGCCTCCCTAGATATTGAGCGCCAGAAGCAGAACGAAATTCGCGCCGAAACCAAAGACCTTCAACAAAAGCTCCAGCAGATGGCGAAGTCGGCGGGAGAACGGGGCAAAAAAGAGGAGGCGGACGCGCTAAACCGCGCCGCGCAAGCTCTCCAACAGGGAGCCGCTTCCGCCAATCAAGACAAGGCGCAACAGTCTCTAAACCAGAGCCAGCCGCAAAACGCCGCCTCTCCGCAAGACAAAGCCGCATCCGCTCTCCAAAAAGCCGCCGCCGCCGCTAAGGAGGCGCAAGACGCGCAGGGCGATAAACCTCTAAAAGACGCTCTCGCGCAGATAGAGAAGACCGCAGAAGAGCTAAAGCAGATGGCGCAACAGCAAAAAGACATCGCCCAACAGATAGCGAAAACCCCGAACGCGCAACAGAACGAGAAACTCTCCCAACAAGAAAAAGCCCTACAAGACAAAGCGCAGAAAGCCGCGTCCGCCCTCAAAGCGGTTCCGCAAGCCCAACAGAGCCTAAAAGGGGCGCAACAGAGCCTCAGCCAGTCCAGCCAGCAGTTAAGCCAAAATCAGTCGAACTCCGCCAAACCCTCCGCCGACAAAGCCGCCCAACAGCTCCAATCGGCGGCGCAACAGGCGCAACAAGCCGCAGAACAGATTAAACAGCAACAGATGGCGGACGCTCTCGCCGGAAAAATCGAAGAGATGGCGCAGACCCAAAAAGCCCTTCGCGCCACCACGCAACGCCTCAACGACACGCGCCAACATAAGACCCTCAACCCCGTAGAGCTACGCGAACTAGGGCAACTGGCTTCTCGCCAACGATTCCTAGAGCAGAAGTCGAACGACCTCGCGGACGAGTTCCCTTCGCCTAACTTCAAACGCGCCCTCAAAACAACCTCTAAACAGATGACCCCGGCGACGCGCAACCTCAACAACGACCAGCCCGACACCGGAAACGAAACCCAGACCGCCCAACGGCGCGCCGCGCAGAGCCTAGAAATCATCGCGAAAGCCCTCCGCCAACAGTCCAAAGGCGGCAAGCCCGAAGGCGACAAAGAGAACGCGCAAGACGACCAACAAAACCAGCAAAAGGGCTCGCCCACCCCCGAAAACGCGCAACAGTACGCCGCGCTCGGAGACCTCATGTTGGCGCAGGGACAGCAGGAGCAGATTCGACAAGAGACGGGAAAACTAGACAAGGCGCGTCAGACCAACCCCGACAAAAACCTGAACGCCGCCCAACAAAAACAGACAGAACAGGCGGCGGGAGACCAACAAGAGGCGCACGACATCACACAAAACGCGGGACAGCAACTCCAAAACGTGAAGGGGGCGCAGGAGGCGATTCAGAAGGCGACTCAGGCGATGCGAAACTCCCGCGAACAACTCGCTCAAAAGCAGACTGGCAACCCGACCCAACAGGCGCAAGAACAGGCTTCCAACCAACTCGGACAGGCGATTCAGAAGGTGCAAGAGCAACTAGAACAGCAACAGCAGCAACAACAGGCGCAACAGCAGGGCAACCAGCAGGGGACTCCCCAACCCTCCCAAAAACCCGGAAACCAACCCGACAAAAACCCCTTCACACGGCTTGCGGATGTAAAGCGCGGCGCGACCTCCTTTCCGCTCCAACGCAACGGCAAGGGATTCGCGAACATGAACCAGCGAGACCAGCGCACGCTACAAGAGGGGCGGCGCGAACGAGTCCCCGCCGAATATCAAGAGATAGTCAACCGCTACTACAAATCCCTCGCGGAGAAAAAACGATGAGAACGCGCCCGCTCGCCACCCTGTCTATAGTCGCCCTCCTGCTTTGCGCCCTCCTTGCGCCCGCTACCGCACAACAAAAAAAGCCTAAAGGCAAGTCGCAGGTCAACTCTTCATGGGATGTAGAGGCGAAAGAGTATTTCGGAACCCCCGCCTCGGAGGAGGCGGTGCGTAGAGGCTTGATGTGGTTGGCGAGCCGACAAAGCCCAGACGGACACTGGGTGAGCGGCGGTTATCAGAACGACATAGGCATTACGGGGCTATGTATCCTCTCCTACCTCTCCGCGGGGCATCAGCCCGGACGCGGACGCTTCGGCTTGAATCTCAACGAAGCCACAGACTATCTAGTCAACGCCGCCCACCTCGACGGAACCTACGGCGCTCCCGGACTGATACGCGCCGCAGGGCAGAGCGGGCCCGCCATGTACGGACACGGCTTCGCGACCCTCGCCCTCGCTGAGATATACGGCATGACGCACCGCAAGGACGTGAAGCGCAAACTGGAAGCCGCCGTCCAACTTATCCAAAACACCCAGAACCAGAACGGAGACCTCCGCGTTGATGGCGGTTGGCGCTACGACCCCCATCAAGGCGATGCCGACCTCTCCGTCACCGTCGTGCAACTCTTAGCCCTGCGTTCAGCCCGAAACGCTGGACTGCGCGTCACGCAGTCGGTGATAGATAAGGCTGTCGCCTACATAAAGCGGTGTAGCAACGCGAGAGACGGAGGCTTCAACTATCAGGTGACCTCCCGCCAATCGGGACCCGCTC
The DNA here is from genome assembly GCA_903821495.1 of uncultured Chthonomonas sp. Lineage (GTDB taxonomy): Bacteria > Armatimonadota > Chthonomonadetes > Chthonomonadales > Chthonomonadaceae > CAIJLM01. The sequence continues at coordinate 2,696 of CAIJLM010000443.1, forward strand.
GAACCGGAGGAGCGCTACTCTCGCTCTTCATGGCGGGGGAAGGGCAGTCGCCAGAGTGCCAAAACGGGCTTGCCTATCTCGCCGCGAACCCCCTCAACCGCCTGAACGAATACGCCTACCGCGAACACTACTACTACGCCCTCTACTACATCACGCAAGCCATGTATCAGGCGGGCGGTAGCTACTGGCGCGAGTGGTATATTCCTATCCGCGAAAGACTCGTCAAAGCGCAAGACCCGCAAGGGAGCTGGTCGCTTCGCGATGGAAGTTCAGAGGCGGGCGTGCCCTATGCGACGGCGATGGCGGTTCTCGCGCTACAGGTTCCCGCAGGTCTCCTGCCCATCTATCAGAAATGAAAGCCGTTGTCGCTCTCTGCCTCCTCCTCTTTTGCGCCCCGCCCCTCCACGCGCAGAAGGCGAAAAAACCAATCCCGCCGAAGCGAAAAGAGAAGCCTCCCGTCGCCGAAAAAATAACCGAGAACGTCTATCGCGTAGGCTCTGTAGTCATCGACATGGCGGCGAAAACGGTTACGTGTCCCGGCGAAATCAACATGGATAGAGGGACGATAGAGTATCTCGCTGTAGCCCCCGGCGGCAAAACCCACGAAAGCCTCCTCACCCTGCGAGTGCGTCCGCTTCACTTGCAAGTTGCGCTTATCCTGCTCGGTCTCGAACCGAAAAACGTTCTCAAAGAGCAAGGAGAGCGCAAAAAGCCGGAGGGTAGCCCCGTAGAAATTAGAGTACGCTGGCAGGACAAAAATGGCGATACGCAGGAGTTCCCCGCCGACTACTTTATCGCGAAACAGCCCGACGAGAAGCCTGCCGAGAGTCACAACTGGGTTTTCACGGGTTCGCGTATCCTCAAAGAGGGTTTTGAGGCGGACATTGCGAAATCTCTTGTCGCAATTTGGCATGACCCCGCCGCCATCCTTGATAATCCAACCGAAGAGGGCGCGGACAACATCTTTATCGTGAACGCCTCCCGCGCCCCAAAGCGCGGAACCCGCATTGAGTTTATCGTAAAAGCCCTGCCTCAAAAGCGAACAGATAAACCATAGAGAGGAACCACAGTGTCGCAACCTATTCTGTTGTCAGATGAAGAGATAAGCCGCTACATCACGGACGGCTACCTTATTTTGGATAGCGGGCTACCCGAAGCGGTTCACGCCCGAATCTACGAAAAACTGCAAGCCGTATTCAACAAAGAGGGCAATCCCGGCAACAATATCCTCCCTGCCGTTCCCGAATTTCAGCAGGTTCTGGATAGCCCTCGCGTTCAGGGCGCGTTGATGAGCGTGTTGGGGAGCGATTACCTGCTACACCCGCACCGCTTTGTACACAATAACGAGCCGGGCAAGCGCACAGAGGAGGGAGAACTCATTGGCAAAGGGTCGCAGACGTTCATAGGCTGGCATCAGGACGACCACAGCCCCCTGTCTCGCCCGCGCCACCACTACCCGCGCTATGCGATGATACTCTACTATCCGCAAGACACCTTCGACCATGTGGGGCCTACGCAGTTAATACCCGCCACGCACCTCCATCGCTCCATTCCAGACTCCGATAAGCCGCGAACCCAAAAAGCCAGCGGCGCGGCGGGGGCGTGCGTTCTTGTGCATTTCGACATTATTCACGGCGGTTCGCTCAATCTCGCCGACTATTCGCGCTATATGGCGAAATTCGTCTTTGCGCGAGCCTCCAACCCGACAGCGCCATCGTGGGACAACCGCGCCCCCGAATGGAGCGCCCCGCAAGACCATCAGTCGCCCGCCGAGTCGCCCGCCGTCTGGTCGCATATCTGGAACTGGATGCGCGGCGAACGAACGAACGCGCCGCTCGCTCCCCGCGCCATACATAGCGCGGAGAGTCTCTCGCAGACGCTGACCGAGTCCTCTTCGCTAGAGGCGCAAGTCGCGGCGGTAAACGCGCTTGCAACGCTGGGAAGCTCTGCGGAGCCGGCGCTACCTGCGCTTCTAAACGCTCTGAGCGGCGAAGAGTATGTGAGGCAAAACGCGATATACACGCTTGGAATCATCGGAGAAGCCGCAATCCATCCCCTTATTGCGAGGCTGAAAGCGTATTCCGAAAACCGCTGGAAAGAGGGCGCGAACGCAATGGAGACCGAAACCTACGCCCTTATCGCAATAGGCTCTAGCGCGGTTCCCGCCCTGATGGGACTGTTGACGCACGAAAACGAATGGGTTCAGATAAACGCGCTTTTTGCGCTTGGCGAGATAGGCGTTCCCGCCCGCAGCGCCGTTCCCGCGCTGTGTAGGGCGTTGCATAGCCCTTCTCACCCCGTAGTGCGAACGGCGTTGGACGCGCTAGGGCAGATTGGCGGCGCGGAGGCGGAGATACTGCCCGAACTGCGCCGTATCTTCACGGAGTCCAACCCTGATTGGCAGGATTGGATATATAGGGCGTGGACGGGCGAAAATCAGGCGCGTGTCAATGCGATGATGGCGCTCCTGCGGCTCGGCTACGCCTCAGAAGAGGCGATAGAGACGGCGATATCCGCGCTAGACGACCCCTGCGGCTATGTGGGCGGCTTCGGCGTGGAGTATCTACTGCGCCGGGACTCGTTGAAAGCCCTTCGCGCCGCAGTCGCCTTCTTGAAAACGCATCGTTGGGACGACTCGTTGCGAAAGGGAGTGCGTACTTTTTAGGGCGATAACCTCGTACTACGCTGTAACCCTGTGAGGCGTAACAACGTCAAAAGACCGCAAACTACTGTGCAGAAAGGGACTATCATGCCTCTACCGATACGCCTCATGGGAGTGCTTATGCTTTGCGCCCTGTTCGGGCTTGTCTCGCTCCACTCAAAACCCGCCGCTAAACGCCCGCGCCAACAGGACGATGTTGTTCGCGCCAAGTACCTCATCACCACTACCGACGACTTCATTGTGGATGTATATCATAACGGAAAACACGTCCCAGACTCCAAAAGGGTGTTGGAAAACGAGATATTCGGGGCTACCGTCGAACGAATCAACATCCAAGTCCACAAAGGGGACTGGATAGTCTTCAATGTAGTGAACAATAGAATGCGCTGGGGCGGTTGCGCGTTTTTTGGCGCGGCGGGTTGTTTCACGAATAATGAGTTCGGCTTCGTCAGCAAGGTGGAAGACGGAAACTGGAGCGCCTGCGACTCTCCCGCCGACGCGGACGCTTTTATCTCTGACCCCGCCTATCTGCGCCATCGTTCCGTCCGCCGCCCGGAAGCGGTGTGGGACCAAGGCGTTGCACGCATGAAAGACCATGCGGGAGACCGTTGGAACGGCGACGCTATCTGGGGAAACTCGCGCAATACGTGGATTAAGGTGAACGTCGAGTAGTTATCGGCGCAAGTTTCCTATTTGAGACAGGAGATTGTAGCGGGCTTGTCGAACGAC